>JBIOZN010000364.1:0-19933 GCA_044871175.1 Acidimicrobiales bacterium
GCCGCTTCCGGGTCGGCGGCGCCGTCGACTAGGGACGCGACCGGGCCGGGGCGGGCCGCGGGCGTGACGACGACCGCGGTGCCCGACGTGGGGGCGTTGGGACCGGGCGCCAGCGTGGTGGCGCTGCCTCCCAGGGGGGCGGCGACCGTTGTGGCGACGAGGGTCGGGGGGGCCTGGGTCGAGGGCGGTGCCGTCGTGGGCGCCACTGGCGTCGTGGTGGCGGTGGCGTCCACCACCGCCGGCAGGACCTGGGGCCGGCCGGTGCCGGCAGGCAGGGCGAAGCCGTAGTCGAACAGCCGGTTCATGGGGGTGTAGATGTCGCCCTCGGTGCCCATCACGACGCCCAGCAGGCGCCGCCCGCCCCGCTCGGCGGCGGCCACGAACGTGCCTCGGGCCGCCCTGGTGTACCCCGTCTTGACCCCGATCACGCTGGGGTCGGAGTCGAGGAGCTTGTTGTGGTTGGGCAGTGTGTGGGGCAGGCCGTCGGGCCCGGCGAAGTCGTAGCGGGGTGTCCGCACGATGGGCGCCAGCACGGGGTCGGCCAGCACCGCTCGGCCGGCCACGGCCAGGTCCCAGGCGCTCATCTGGTTGGCGCCGATGACGGTGTCGGCGGGATCATCGAACCCCGCCGGGTCGGCGAAGGTCGAGTCGACCATGCCCAGCTCGCGACCGGTCTCGGCCATCTGGGCGGCGAACCCCTCGAGCGAACCCCCGCCGGTCTCGGCCAGCGCGTAGGCGGCGTCGTTGGCCGACACCAGCAGCAGGCAGTACAGGGCGTCGGTCATGGGCCACACCTGGCCGGCGGTCATGCCGATGCGCATGGCCGGGCGGGCGGCGGCGTTGTCGGTGACAGTGACGGCGCCGGCCGAGCCGAGCAGCCGCAGGGCGGTGAGGGCGGTGACCAGCTTGACGGTGGACGCCGGCAGTTGCGGGGTGTGCTCGTTGGCGCCCGCCAACTGCTGGCCCGTGGCCACGTCGACCAGGATCCAGCTGCGCGCCCCGACGTCGGGCGATCCGTCGGGCAGGGTGGGCGGCACGGTGGTGGTGGGCTCGGCCGGGGGCGCCGGCTGGCCGCCCACCGCCTGCACCGGGGTGAGCAGGCCCAGGCCCACCAGGGCGACCACCGTCACGACCCGCGCCACTCGCCCCACGCCGGCCCAGTCTGGTCGCTGGCGGCGGCGCTGGGACGTATACCCGCCCTCGCCCTAACCTCGGGCCATGTCCGCGCGCACCCGTGACCTCCCCCGCCGCTCCTGCCTGTCGATCCCCGGGTCGAGCGACAAGATGCTGGGCAAGGGCCCGGGCATCCCCGCCGACATGGTGTTCCTGGACCTCGAGGACTCGGTGGCGCCGTCGGAGAAGGAGGGGGCGCGCGCCAAGGTGGTGGCCGCCATCCGGGACCAGGACTGGGGCGACAAGGTCCTGTGCGTGCGGGTCAACGACTGGGACACGCCGTGGACGGCCTACGACGTCATCGAGGTGGTGGGCCAGGCGGGCGAGCGCCTGGAGGAGGTCATGCTGCCCAAGGTGCAGACCGCCGAGCAGGTCGTGGCCCTCGACCTGCTCCTCAACCAGGTCGAGGCCAAGGCCGGTCTGCCCCCGGGCCACATCGGCATCGAGGCCCAGATCGAGACCACTCGCGGCCTCATCAACGTCGAGGAGATCTGCGCCGCCTCCCCCCGCCTCGAGACGATCATCTTCGGACCGGCCGACTTCGCCGCCAGCATGGAGATGCCCGTGCTCACCGGCGGCGTGCAGATCCCCGAGTACCCCGGCGACCACTTCCACTACGTGTTCTCCAAGATCCTCATGGCCGGGCGGGCCAACGGGCTGCAGGTGATCGACGGCCCCTTCCTCAAGATCCGCGACCAGGACGCCTTCCGCGACTACTGCCAGCGCACCCGGGTGCTCGGCTACGACGGCAAGTGGGCGTTGCACCCCGACCAGGTCACGATCCTGAACGACCTGTTCAGCCCCACCCAGGAGCAGTTCGACCGGGCGTGGGACATCCTCGACGCCTACCGTCACGCCACCGAGGGTGAGGGTCGCGGCGCGGTGATGCTGGGTGACGAGATGATCGACGAGGCCAGCCGCAAGATGGCGATCAAGTTCGTGTCCCGCGGCGAGCGGGCCGGGTTCAAGCGCTCGACCTCCGACGAATAGGGCGCACTACGCCGCCATGCAGCCCAGGACGAGCTCGCGCCACCCCCGCTCGGCGTAGGGTCGACGGCGACGGGCTCGACGACTGGTCGGAGTACGACCGGGCGTACGTGCGGGCCCTGGGCGGGCCCGACGACGACCCCCGGATCTTCGACTTCGCCCTCGCCGTCCTCGACCTGGCGCCCGAGCGGGTCGCCTACGTGGGCGACAGCGTGCGCAACGACGTACGCGGGGCCGAGGCGGCCGGGTTGGTGGCGCTGCACCTCGACCCCTACGACGACCACCCCGACGCCCGCCATGAGCGCATCCACGCCCTGGGTGACCTGCTGGCCTGGGTGGGAGTGCCGACCTAGCCTCGCCCGGCGTGACGCTCCCCCTCGACGGCGCCCGACCGCCGGGCCTCGCCCCGGTCGACACCGACCGCATCGAGCGAGCGGTGCGGGAGATCCTGGACGCCATCGGCGAGGACCCTGACCGTGAGGGGCTGCGGGAGACGCCCGCCCGGGTGGCCCGGATGTGGGCCGAGGTCATGGCCGGCCAGCACATCGATCCCGACCTGCACCTCGAACGCACCTTCGCCCTCGAGCACAACGAGCTGGTGATGGTGCGCGACATCCCCTTCGCCTCGCTGTGCGAGCACCACCTGCTGCCGTTCGTGGGGCGGGCGCACGTCGCCTACATCCCCGGCGAGGACGGCACCGTCACGGGTCTGTCCAAGCTGGCTCGCGTGGTGGAGGGCTACGCCCAACGCCTGCAGGTGCAGGAGCGGATGACGATGCAGATTGCCGACGCCCTCATGGAGCGCCTCGGTGCGTCGGGGGCGCTGGTGGTGATCGAGGCCGAGCACCTCTGTATGTCGATGCGCGGTGTGCGCAAGCCGGGGGCCCGGGCGGTGACGTCGGCGGTGCGGGGGCACCTGCAGACCTCGGCGGCGGCTCGCGCCGAGGCCCTGGCCTTCATCCACGCCGCACCCTGATGGGCTATCCCGCCAGCGGCACGGTGCCGGTGCCCTGGCCCGACGCCCCGCCCGCCCTGGTCGCGCTCGTGGAGCGGGCGCCGCTCGACCCGGGAGGGTGGCGGCCGCGGCTCGTCGGCGCCCTCGGCGGCGCCGACCTCGGCCCCGGTCCGGCCGGTGAGGCCGGCCCCGGGCCTGGGCACCTGTGCGCCACGGCGTGGGTGTTCGACCGGGGCGGGCAGCACGTGCTGCTCGTGCGGCACCGGACTTTGGGGTGGGTCCAGCCGGGCGGCCACATCGACCCGGGCGAGTGGCCGGTGGTCGCCGCCCGGCGCGAGCTGCGGGAGGAGACCGGGCTCGACCTCGACCCCGATGGGGGCGACGTCCCGGCGGTGCTGCACCCGGCGATCTTCCCTGCCCGGGGGGAGGACCCGGCCCACCGCCACTGGAACCTCGGCTACCGGTTCACCGGCGATCCGGGCATGGCCCTGGTCCCGGAGGCGGGCGCGCCCGTGGCCTGGTTCGGTGTCGGCGACCTCCCCTCGCCCACGACGCCCGACGTCGCCCCCCTGGTCGCGCTCCTGGCCCCCGGCGTCCGCTGATGCGCTACGGTTGGCCACGACGCGTGGTGGAGCAGGCGCATCGCGTTGCCAACGGGCGGAAAGGGGGCTCGACGTGACCCGAGCTCTGGGGATCGTGGCGGTGGTCGTGCTGGCGGTCGCAGTGGGAGACGTGCGCAGCGTCGAGCGACGGCCCCCGATCGTGGTCGCACCGGCGCCGGCGTCCGCGCCGTCGGCTGATCCGGCCGCGGGTGCCGCCGGCAATCCCGCGGCGGCCGCTCCGTCAGCCGATCCCGCGGCGGCCGATCCGGCGGCGGCACCGTCGGCTGGTCCGGCCGCGGCCGGTGCCGCCGGCAACCCCGCGCCGGCCGGTCCGTTCGCCGATCCCGGGGCGGCCGATCCGGCCGCGGACACGCCGTCAGCCCCGCCATCAGATGCGCCGGCCGCCGACCTGTCAGCTGAGCCGGCCGCCGAGTCGGCTGCGGCAACCGCTCAGGCCGGGGACGCCCCGGTCGCCGGGCCCTCATCCGCGCCCGCCGGGCCTCTCGCCGCCCCGCCCCGCCGGCCGCTCCCGGCCGTTCCCGGGTGCCGAGTCACGGGCCTCTACGACATCAAGGCCCCACCGCCCACGGGGTTGAGCGCGCTGTACGTCGACCCTGCCCTGGGCGCCGGCGGACCGGTGGCGGCCGTGCTGGGCGACGACGCCGTCACCGCGGTGGCCGATCCCGTCACCGACGCCGATGCCCTCGCCAACGGCGCCCGCCACGCCACCTGGTCCACGGGCGAGGACGATGCCGTCCTGCGCCTGGGCAGCAAGCGCATGGCGGCCGACCCCTTCGCCACCCTGGCCGAACACGTCGACGACACCGCCGCCCCCCTGCCTTCCGGCCTGGTCGAGTTGACCCCCGCCACCACCGGTGCCCGCGTGCGCGGGTCGGCCTGCGAGCGCGGCCAGGAGTTCTACGGCGTCGAGTGGATCCAGGGCACGCTGGCCGAACGGGTGGCCTGGATGCTCAACACCGACCCGAGCGCGGCCTACGACCAGGGCGACGTCACGCTCGCCTTCTACGGCGGCCCCGCCGGCGGGCGCTTCGACGTCCGCGACGCCTCGGCGTCGGAGTGGACCCGACTGGGCCGAGCCATGGCGCTGCCCGAACGGGCGCGGACGGCCATGGCGGCGGACGAATGAGAGCCGCCGTCGGCCGAGCCGCCAGCGTCGTGGCGATGGTCGCGGTCGCCCTGGGCGCCGCCCTGCCCGCCGTGCTGCTGGCCGATTCCGTCCCCGCGTCGGGCATCTGCGGGGGGGTCTGGGTGTCCCGGGCGAGCAACGTGGGCTGGGGCTACGAGAACTCCCGCTACCCGTCCACCTGCGACGGCGACTCGTACTACGCCGGCTACCTGGCCGACATCCTCACCGACGGCAGCTGTGTGCGCGCCGGGTTCGAGGACATCGGCATCTACAGCACGCAGGGCACCTCGTGCAGCCGCGGCGGGGCCAACTACTCCTTCCGCGACCGCAACGGCGACTCGTCGTCGTACTGGCAGATCTGCCGCAACCAGGGTTGCTCGCTGTTCGGCAACGACCGCGGCTACTAGCCGTCCCCGCCTGTGTCAGCGTTCGGTTGCGCGGCTCAACCGGATGGGACGCCAGCGCACGTGGCGCGACGCGGCGCGCGCGACGCGGCGCGGCGCTGGCGACGCTCAGAACCAGGTGTTGCACCAGGGCGTCACCGGCCCGGCCAGCAGGGCGTCGGCCCGCTCCAGCGCGCCCGGCGCGTGCTCGTCGACCCGGCCGGCGGCGGCCAGCGTGGCCAGCCGGATGCCGCCCAGATGGGTGGCGCCCAGCACCGCGGTCGGCAGCGTGAGCTCGGCCGGCTCCTGGGTGGCCTTGCACGTGGCGCCGTCGCGGTCGGCCTCGAGGGCGAAGCGCCCGCCGGCCAGACCGAGGGGATCGACCAGCTCCATCACCACCCGCCCGCTGGCCCAGTACGCCCGAGCCTGAAGGACCGCCACGGGATCGAGCACCCGGGACCACAGGAAGTCGGCCCGGCTCGTCTCGCGCGCCACCCGACCGTCCTCGAGCAGCCACGGCAGCAGCTCGTCGGCCGGCCGGTCTTCGGCGATCACTGTGGCGGTGAGGTCGGTGTCGGCCAGGAACCGCCACAACCGGGCCTCGGCCGCCGGCGTGGTGGCCACCAGCTCGCCGACCTCGATGGTGTGGCGCGGGCGCCGGTCGGGCCACGACTCGTTCACCTTGTAGGTCGCGTAGCCGGTGACAGCCCCGGAATCCGACCGACAGACGACACCGAAGCCGGGCTCCGGCTTGTCCTCGGGCTCGCGGATCACGTCGAGACGGAGGTCCCACATGCGGTCGCTGCGGGCGATCATTCCCGGCCGCGCAGGCCGCACCACCTCGAACACCCCCGGAGCTTCTGATCGCAGCGTCGTCTGGTCGACGAACTCGACGGTGCCCTCGCCGGGGGTGAGGAAGCGGGCGGCGTGGGCATCCAGCTGCCAGCCCGTGTGCAGGGTCGCCGGGCCGTAACCGAAACGCCCGTAGATCGGGTACTCCGCCGCGATCAGCACCGACACGGGCTCGCCCCGCTCGAGAGACTCGCGCAGGTCGGCGGCGACCATCTCGGTGAGCACGCCGCGCCGCCGATGGGTGGGGAGGACGCTCACCGCCGTGAGCGCGGCGGCGGGCAGCGTCCGGCCGCCGGGCACGGTGAGCTCGCTCGCGAACGAGCGCAGCGTGGCCACCACCGCGCCGCGGTCGAACGCGGCGCGCGCCCGGGTGAGGTCGCCGGCGGCGGCGACGGCCCACTGGGCGTCGTCGGCCGTCTCGGCGGTGCCAAAGGTCGCCCGGGTCGTACGCCGGAAGGCCAGCGCCTCGTCGGCGGTGATCGGGCGGATCTCCATGGCCGCACAGTAGGAAGCGGCCGCCGTGACGTCGCTGCGATTACGCCGCCGCGCCCTCCACCAGGCGGCGGGCGATCACCTTGAGGCACAGCGTCTCGTCGGCGCCCTCGAAGATCGACAGCACCCGGGCATCGACGTACAAGCGGCTCACCGGGTACTCCTCGGCGTAGCCGTAGCCGCCGTGGATCTGCATGGCCTCCCGGGCCACCCACTCGGCCGCCTTGCACACGTAGGCCTTCACCATCGAGGCCTCGGTGGCGCCCTGACCCTTGGCCATGAGCGTGCCGACCGCGTACGAGAACTGGCGGGCCGCCTGGATGAGCACCGCCATCCGGGCCAGCTTCACCTGGGTGAGCTGGTAGTCGGCGACGGGCACGCCGAACACCTTCCGCTCGGCGGCATACGACCGGGCGGCCTCGTAGGCCGCCTGCATGACGCCGATGGCGCGCGCCGCCGTCTGCAGACGCCCGTTCTCGAAGCCCTCCATCTGGTAGTAGAAGCCGCGCCCGAGGCCGCCCTCTTCGCCGATGAGGCAGTTGGCCGGCACCCACCAGCCGTCGAAGGCGATCTCGTAGGAGTGCATGCCCCGGTAGCCGATGGTGTCGATGGGCCGGCCCTCCATGCGCCCGCCGCCGTCCTGGGTGAACTGGAAGCCGTGGCCCTCGCCCTGGGGCTTGGACACGACGAACAGGCTGAGGCCGCGATGGGTTCTGGACCGGTCGGGGTCGGTGCGGGCCAGCAGCATGAGCACGTCGGCCCGGGCGGCGAACGTGCACCACGTCTTGACGCCGTTGATGGCGTAGCCGGCGGCGCCGTCGGGGCCGGGGGCCGGGGTCGCCGTCACGGTGAGGCCGGCCACGTCGCTGCCGTAGTCGGGCTCGGTGACGGCGACGGCCGCCATCACCTCGCCCGACGCCAGCTGGGGCAGCCAGTGCTGCTTCTGCTCTTCCGTGCCGCCCTTCACCAGCGCCCGGGTGAGGATCTCGGGGCGGGTGATCAGCGAGCCGCCGATGCCCAGCGACCCCCGGGACAGCTCCTCGGTGGCCACCACCATGCCGAGGTAGTCCGACGGCCCGCCGCCGGCCCATCCGCCGTACTCCTCGGGCACGCTGAGCCCGAACGCGCCCATCTCGGCCAGGCCGGAGATGACGTCGGCGGGGACGTCGCCGTTGGTGCGGTGGACGTCCTGGGCGACGGGGGCGATCTTCTCGTCGGCGAAGCGCCGGAACGTGTCCTGCACCAGCTCGAAGTCGGGGTCGAGGTGGCGGGGGCCGGCGACGTCGGCCAGCGGGGCCAGGAACGCCGGGTCGCGGTAGGTGGCGAGAAACGGGTGGGCGTCGCGAAGGGGCGCCACGTCGAGTCCCCAGAGGTGCTCGCGCCCGGCGATGCGGGTGATGAGGTCGTGGACGACGTCGGCCACGAAGGCGCAGGTGAGGCGGGCCTCGTCGGCCCCCTTGGCGCCGTAGTCGAGCATCGAGCGAGCCGTCTCGACGCCGGCCGCGGCGTGGGCCACGTCGTAGGCCAGGACCTGGGCCTGGTCGGGACCGCCGGCGCTGGCCAGGGTACGCACGCCCCGTCCCACCACGCCGGAGGCGAGGTCGAGGGCGGCGGCGGCGGCGGACAGGTCGGCGGAGGCGTCGACGGCGGTCATCGGGGCGAGAGTAACGAGCCCGCTGCCGGGTGGGCACTTCGGCCGGGCCGCCGGACGGGCGAGCCGGCGGCCGGGCGGCCGGGCGGGCGGCCGGGCTCGCCCTGCGCCGCGCCAAGTCTCGGCGCGAAATCCGCCATATGTGGCGGGAATCGCGCCGAGACCAGGTGGCCGGGCCGCCTCGGGCCGCCCCTGGGCCGCCCCGGCGGGCAGCAGACTGGCCGGGTGCGGGTCTGCGTGTTCTGTGCCTCCCTGCCGGGACGGCGGCCCGCTTACGAGGTGGCGGCCATCGAACTGGGCGTCGCCCTGGCCGAGGCCGGCCACGAGCTGGTGTACGGCGGTGGCCGGGTGGGCTTGATGGGTACGCTGGCCGACGCCGCCCTGGCCGCCGGGGGGCGGGTCACCGGCGTCATGCCCACGCCGCTGGTCGCCGCCGAGATCGCCCACCCCGGCATCACCGACCTGAGGGTCGTGGCCTCCATGCACGAGCGCAAGGCGATGATGGCCGACCTGGCCGAGGGCTTCGTGGCCCTGCCCGGGGGGTTCGGGACCTTCGACGAGCTGTTCGAGATCCTCACCTGGGCCCAGCTCGGCTTCCACGCCCGTCCCATCGTCCTGCTCGACGTCGACGCCTACTGGGACGCCCTTCTCGCCCTCGCCGACCGCGCGACCGAAGAGGGCTTCGTGCGCCCCGACCACCGGTCCCTGCTGGCCCGGGCGGAGTCGGCGCCCGAGGCGCTGGCCCTGCTCGCCACCGAGCGCCCGCCGGTGCGCCCGAAGTGGCTGGGCGACGACGCGCCCGACCCCCGTTAGCCCAAGTCCGGGGGTTCTCGGCCGTCATCGGGTAAAGATGGGGGGTGCCGGACGTTTCCGACGTCGCACCCGGGTCGGCGCCCGTGGTCGGAAACGTCGCACCGGTGCCCGCCCCCGGAGGCCGCTCGGCCGCTGCCGGCCCGCCCCGTGCCGCCGATCCGGTTCTGGCCCCCTCCCCCGACGGGCTCGTCCACTCCGATGTCGATGTCGTCGTCGAGCCCGACGACACCGGCGCGCGCCGGCGGCGCCGCCGCAAGCGGGCCCGGCGCCACATCGGGCGCAGCGTCAAGCTCGTCCTGTTCCTGTTCATCGTCAACAACGTCGTCATCCCCCAGATCGGTGGCGCCCGCCACGCCGCCGAGGCGCTGGGCGACGTCAACCCGGCCATGCTGGCGTTGGGGCTGGTGCTCCAGCTGGCCTCGCTCGCTTCCTACGCGCTGCTCACCCGGGCTGCCCTGCCGGCACCCCAGCCTCACGTCCATGAGCTCGTGCGCATGCAGCTCGCCACCAAGGCCGTCACCAACACTGTGCCCGGAGGCAACGCCGCCGGCTCGGCCCTGGGCTACAAGCTCCTCACCGCCACCGACGTCCGGGGCGCCGACGCCGGCTTCGCCCTGGCCACCGCCGGGATCGGCTCGGCCGTCGTGCTCAACCTCATCCTGTGGGTCGGCCTGCTCATCTCGATTCCGCTGCGGGGGTTCAACCAGCTGTACGTCACCGCCGCCCTGATCGGCGTGCTGTTGATGGGCGGGTTCGCGTTCGTCGTGTTCGGGCTGGTGAAGGGGTCGGCGGTGGCCGAGCGCATCATGCGCGCCATCGCCCGCAAGCTCCGCTTCATCGACGAGGACAAGGCGGGCGAAGTCGTCCGCCGCCTGGCCACGCGCCTAGGCGACCTGCTGTCCGATCCGCCCCTGCTGCGCCGGGCCGGGCTGTGGGCCACGGCCCAGACGCTGCTCGATGCCGCCTCCCTGTGGGTGTTCCTGCGCGCCTTCCAGGTGAACGCCGACATCGACGCCCTCATCGTGAGCTACGGCCTGGCCAACGTGCTCGCCGCCATCCCCATCACGCCCGGCGGGCTCGGGATCGTGGAGGCCACCCTGATCACCACCCTCACCGGGTTCGGCCTGGGCCGGGGCGGTGTCGCCCTGGGCGTCACCAGCTACCGGCTGGCCTCGTTCTGGCTGCCCATCCCCCTCGGCGCCCTGTCGTACGTGAGCCTGCGGATCGGCCCGTGGTCCCTGGCCCGGCGCCGCCGGCTGCGCTCGTTCCGCACGGTGCACAAGGAGGCGATGGTCACCGGCGGCGACCGGTTGACGTGGGCCGAGCGCTACGGGCGTGGCCCGACCCGCCGCTACCGTCCGCCGCCATGACCGAGCAGAGCGAGGTTCAGAATTACGGTCGCCGGTCGCCGCGGAGCGGAGCCAGCGGTCACCTCTCCACCCGAAGGGTGCCCCAGTGACCGGCCACGACCGTCCCTTCGGCCGCTATCTCGAGGACTTCGTGCCCGGCGACATTTACCGCCACTGGCCGGGCAAGACCATCACCGAGTACGACGACCACCTGTTCTGCATGATCACCATGAACCACCACCCGCTGCACACCAACGCGTGGTTCGCCGAGCACGAGACGCCGCAGGGTCGCAACGTGGTGGTGGGCAACCTGGTGTACTCCCTCGTGCTGGGCATGAGCGTGCCCGACGTGTCGGGGGCGGCTATCGCCAACCTCGAGATCGAGACCCTGCAGCACAAGAACCCGGTGTTCCACGGCGACACCATCTACGCCGAGACCCGGGTGCTCGACGCCAAGCCGTCGTCGTCCAAGCCCGACCGGGGCATCGTCACGGTGGAGACCAAGGGCTTCAACCAGGACGGGGCCGAGGTGTGCTACTTCCGCCGCCGCGTGATGGTGTGGACGCGTGACGCCGCGCCCGCCCGCCGGCGCCCCTACGGCGAGGACGTGTGGGCGACGGCTCCGTAGCCGCGCTGCTGGCCTGGGGCGAGGGCCATCGTCGCGACTGGCCGTGGCGGCGGACGCGGGACCCGTGGGCGGTGCTGGTGTCGGAGTTCATGCTGCACCAGACCCAGGTCGCCCGGGTCGTGCCCCGCTACGAGGCGTTCATGCGGCGGTGGCCGACGGCGGCGGCGTGTGCGGCCGCACCGGTGGGCGAGGTGGTGAAGGCGTGGACGGGGCTGGGCTACAACCGCCGGGCGGTGCGGTTGCACGCCGTGGCGGCAGCGGTCACCGACGGCTTCCCCCGCACGGTCGAGGGGTGGCAGCGGTTGCCCGGAGTCGGCCCGTACACGGCCCGGGCGGTGGTGGCCTACGCCGATCTCGGCCCGGCCGCCGTCGTGGAGGCCAACGTGCGTCGTGTCCTGGCCCGGCGGACCGGGCGGCCGCTGGGGGCGACCGAGGCCCAGCGCCGGGCCGACGCCTGGCTGCCCGCCGGGCGGGCGTGGGCGTGGAACTCGGCGCTCATGGACCTCGGCCAGCACGTGTGCCGGCCGCGTCGGCCGGCGTGCCGGAGTTGCCCGATCGCGCCGGGGTGCTCCTACGCCACCGAGGGGGGCGAGGACCCCGGACGGCCGCGATCGGTGCAGGCGCGGTTCGAGGGGTCCGACCGCCAGGGGCGCGGCCGGCTGGTGCGGGCGCTGGGCACGGCGCCCGTGCGGTGCGCCGAGGCGGCGGCGGTGATGGGCTGGCCCGACGACCCCGACCGGGCCGAGCGGGTGTGGCGGGGCGTGGTGGCCGACGGGCTCGCGGCCGTCGCCGGCGACACGCTCACCCTTCCCTGACACGAGAGCGGCGTCCCGGCCGCGGCTCGTCTCCGCCCCGCGGCAACCGACGACTTTCGTCACTTGACGTCGTCTCACGACCGCAACTGACGACTTTGCCCAGATTCGGGCGGGCGGGCGGCGTCGGCCGCGCAGTCCTAGCCGGCCCGGCCGGCGAGGTCGACCACGACGTGGGTCGCCTGCGACGCCGTCACGCAGGCCGTTCCGCCGGCCCCCAGGCCCACCGTGACCAGGTTGGCCACCGTCTCGCCCGTCTCGAAGTTGACGTTCGACGCGTTCGGCGGGGCCTGGTCGCACGGGTGCACGCTGAGATACCCCGGGCCCGCCGGTTCGGTGGCGGTGAGGTTGACGATCGCCGCCGTCGCCCCGGGCGGCACCGTCAGCGGCAGAGCGGCCGTGGTGCCCGCGCCCATCGCCCGCCCCATGGTGCGCGTGTCGAGGGCTCGTGACGGGGGCACCAGCGTCACCGGCCCGCCGGCCGGCCCGAACCACCCGGCCAGGTCGACGGCGACGTCGGTGGTGGCCCACGTGGTGACGCAGGTGGTGCCGGCCGCGTCCACCGCCGCCACCGCCAGGGCGCCGCGGGGCGACCCGGCCACGTAGTTCACATTCGACGTGTTGGGCGCCGGCTGGGTGCACGGGTGCACGGTGAGGTAGCCCGCGCCCTGCGGATCGGCGGCGGTCACGTTGACGACCGCCGCCGTGGCCCCTGGGGGCACGGGCAGCGCCACCGGCGTGGTGGTGCCGGCGGCGAACGGGGCCCCCATCCCGCCGGTACCGTCCCGGGTGTCGAGCACGCGCGCCGGCGGTAGGGCAGTGAAGCCATCCCCGCTCGGCCCCAGGTACCCCGTGAGGTCGGCCACGAGGTGGGCCCGGGCCCACGTGAGCAGGCACACCCGACCTTCACCGTCGAACTGGACGGCCACCAGGTTGGGCACGGTCTCGTCGCGACGGTGGTTGAGGTTCGAGGCCGTCGGCGGGCCCGCCCCGCACGGGTAGGCGGTGACGAACCCGTCCCCGCACGGCTCGGTGACGGTGACGCTCAGGAGCAGGCCGGTGGCGTTCACGGGCACAGCCGCCGGCCGGCGCACCACTACCACGTCGCCCGCCGGCCGCATGCCCGCCCGGTCGGTGCCGGTGCCGTCCCGGGTGTCGAGCAGGCGCACCGGCGCGACGGCGGTGAAGTGACCCGGCACCACTGGCGGCGGCTCCGTCGGCCCCGGGATCGTCGGCGTCTCGGGCGGCGCGGCGCACGCGCCCACCGCCGAGAAGGCGGCGTCGAGCTCGCCGGCGACGAACCCGGCCAGGGCCGTCCGACCGGAGGCCGACAGGTGCAGGCCGTCACCGGCGAACCACGACGAGCGCCCCGCGGAGTACCCGTTCCAGTCGGCCAGGCGCACCCGCGGATGTGCGGCGGCGGCGGCCGCCAGCTGGGAGTTGGCCCCGTCGTACCGCCCGCCCGGGCTCCGGTACGTCAGCCAGAGCACGATGGGCACACCCTGGCGATCGAGCTCACTCATCACCGCGTCGGCCGCCGCCCCGAGGGGCGCGTCGTTGTACCCCACCATCATCACCACCGCGTCGCCCAGCCCGCCCGCCCGCGCCCGCAGCACGTCCAGGGCGCTGGCCGGGCGCACGCCCTGGTACGTGCAGCTGGTCGCCACGAGGCGCCGGCACACGGCGGCATCGAGCGTCATCGAGTACCGCTCGGTGACGGGCCCGGTGCCGCCGTAGTTCTGGGCCGCCATCACCGAGTCGCCCAGCAGGAACACCGGCGGCCCGGCGGCGCCGGCCGGCGGCGCCAGGCTCGGGACGGCCGCCAGCCCGGCGGCGGCCAGGGCCACCGCCAGCACCCGCCGGATCACGTCGTGACGGCGGCGACGATCGCCTCGTAGGCGTCGTCGGCGTAGGCCCGGATCTCGTCGGGGGTGCGGTCCTGGATGGGATGCGGGACGAACACCCGCGCCACGGCGCTGAACCCGAGCGCCTGGGCCTGGGCGGCGGCCGCCTCCACGAACTCGGTGGTGGCGACGAACACCGACGGCACGCCTCGGGTCTCCAAATCGACGGTGTCGTGCACACTGCACGACGTGCAGCTCCCTCAATCGGCCAGCGCTTCGATGACCACCTCGCACTGGGTGGCGATCTCGTGGCGCAGGTCGACGGGCGCCGGCTTGGTGAAGGTGGGCTTGGCGAAGCGCCGCACCGTCGCCCCTTCGGCCGCCAGCCGCTCGGCCAGCTGGTCGAGGAACGCCTGCCCGCCGGGCTTGGAGATGTCGAGCAGGCCGACCGTGCGGCCCGCCAACGCATCGGGGCGGCGGAGCCGCTCACGCTCCACTGGGGTGCGCTCGCCGGTGGGGTCGAGGATGACGGTGTCGGTCACGGCCTGATCTCCCTGGTGGTGGGCTGGCTGCCGGTGGCCCCGTTGGCCCACCCCCCGATGATGGCGCTGAACAGGCCCGCGCCGCCACCGGCGTGCACGAGCACGATGCCGCCGGGGCGGAACTTGGGCAGAGTGCCGTCGCGCCGTCCCTCGCCGGGGTCGGGGATGCCCTCGGCCATCCCCCCCGCCCCGTAGACGAGCTCGGCCACGGGCAGCTGCAGGGCGGCGTGCAGGGCCTCGAGCACCTGCGCCCGGTCCCAGCCCGCCTGGGCGAACACCCGGGCGTGCTCGGGGCCGACCACGAGGATGGCGTCAAACGCGAGGGGGAGCTTCGGGTGATGCACGGTGCGCAGGTCGGCGGCCAGCGACGCCACCAGCGCGTGCGGCTCGCGCGCCTTCTGGTCGACCACGCAGCGGGGCCCCTCGCCGGGGAAGGCGGTCACCGTCGACGAGCCCGCCGGGAAGCCGCGGCTGACGTGCAGCGGCTCCCAGGGCGAGCCCTCTTCGTCCTCGGCGAAGCAGAACGACACCTTCCCCGGGTTGCCGTGGGTGGCCCGGTCGACGCCGCCGGGCCGCCCGCCGCCCACGTTGCGCACGACGAGTTGCACGGCTCGCCCGATCGTGCTGTTGGCCCGGTTGCCCTGGCCGAGCACGTTGCCGCCCGAGTTCATCCCGAGAGCCCGGCGGATGGGCCCGTTGACGATGAGCACCGGCCCCACGGGCATGGTGGTGGCGAGCACGCCGTGGATGTTGAACTCGTCGGTGCACAGGACTTCGAGGGCGGCCAGCACGACGGGCAGGTACTCGGGCTTGCAGCCGGCCATCACGGCGTTGACGGCCACCTTCTCCACCGTGCACTCGACCAGGTCGGGCGGCACGACCGCCACCACGTCGGACGGCGCCCGGGTGGTTCCCTCGAGCATGGCCAGCACGCGCGCCTCGGTGGGCGGCACCGTCGGCAAGCCGTCGGTGAAGCCCCGCTCGAACATGAACTCGAACGGGTCCTCGAGGGCGGCCAGGTCGAGCCGCCGGCTGCGCAGCACCGAGCCCGAGAACCGCACCCGGAGCTCGTCGGCGCGCGCCGGGTCGACCGACAAGGACCCGCAGCCGGGGCGCCAGTCGGGCAGCCCCTCGCCCAGCCCGCCGACTCCGGTGAACGCCTCCCACGCGGCGCGGTCCCAGCCGACGATGCGCTCGACCTCGACGCCGTCCTTCACCTGCAGCAGGGTCGGCACGGTCTCGATGTCGTGGTGCCAGCTCACCGCCAGGTCATCGTCATGGAGGGCGGCCACGTCGGGAGGGAAGGCCGGATCGTCCTGGGTGTACACGGTGAGCGCGTCGGCCCGTTGGGCGAGGTCGGCCAGCACGGGGGCTACCAGCGCGCACGTCGGGCAGTCCCGCTTGACCACGGCGACGACACCGTCGGGCAGCGGCGGGGCGGCGCCGGGCACGGGCGCACGCTACCTGGGCGAACTGTGCAATGGGTCACCCATCGTTTACGCGCCCTTCACACGACTCGTACCCTGGGCCGCAGTGGGGGTGAACGTCACGTTCTACGGGGTGCGGGGGTCGACGCCGACGGCCGGCGAGGCCACGCGCCGCTACGGGGGCAACACCTCCTGCGTGGCCGTCGAGGCTCCGGGCCAGCCGCCCATCATCTGCGACCTCGGCACCGGCCTGCGCGCCTTCGGCTGCCAGCAGCCCGGCGACGGCACGTTCCGGGGCACGGCCTTGGTCACTCACACCCACTGGGACCACGTGCAGGGCTTGCCGTTCTTCCCGCCGATCCTCGCCCCCGGCGCCGAGCTCGACATCCACGGTCCCGCTCCCGACGACGGCCGGGGCCTCGGCGAGCTGTTCCGCGACTTCATGTGCCCGGCGCTGTTCCCGGTCACGGTGGCCGACCTGCCCGGGGCGGTGCGGTTCCACGAGACCGACGGCCGCCCGTTCCGGGTCGGCGACGCCGTCGTCACCGCCCTGCCCATCCCGCACACCGGCGTCACCAACGGTTACCGCATCGACTGGGACGGCGTGTCGATGGCCTACATCCCCGACCACCAGCAGCCCCGGGACGGCAGCTTCGCCCTCACCGACGAGGTGGCGCGCCTCTGCGAGGACGTCGACCTGCTGGTGCACGACGCCCAGTACACGCGCGCCGAGTTCGAGCGCAAGGCGCACTGGGGCCACTGCTGCGTCGACTACGCCCTGTGGGTCGCGCACCGCACGGGCGCCCGCCGGCTGGCCCTGTTCCATCACGATCCCGCCCGCAGCGACGACGACCTCGACGAGATCGGCGACTGCGCCCGGGTGTGGGGGGACAAGTTCGGCGTCGAGGTCCTCGCCGCCACCGAGGGCCTCACGATCGCGTTCGACTAGAACGCCGTCGACGCGGGTGCGCCGCGCCCCGCCGGTCATCGCCGCTCCCCGGGCCGCCCGAGCGCCGCCCGTTAGGTTGAGGGCATGCCCCACGAGGACTCGGCGACGTTCCGCAAGGTGCTGGGCCACTTCCCCACCGGCGTCACCGTGATCACCGCCGACCTCGAGGGCACACCCGTGGGCCTCACCATCGGATCGTTCACCTCGGTGTCGCTCGACCCTCCTCTGGTCGGGTTCCTGCCCGCCAAGACCTCCACCACGTGGCCCGACATCGAGCGGGCGGGGCGGTTCTGTGTGAACGTGCTGGCCGCCGACCAGGGGGAGTGGTGCTGGCGGTTCGCCAAGGAAACGGGCGACAAGTTCGGCGGGGTCGGCTACCGGCCCTCGCCCCTGGGGTCGCCGCTGCTCGACGGCGTGGTCGCGTGGATCGACTGCACCATCGAGGGCGTGCTCGACGCCGGCGACCACGTGTTCGTGCTCGGGCTCGTGCACGACCTCGACATCGAGGCCGGGCACAAGCCGCCCATGCTGTTCTTCCAGGGCAAGCTCGGCCAGTTCGCCGGCACTGGCTGACGGGCGCGGCCCCGGCCCGCTCCTCGTCAGGCGGCGCCCAGGGCCCGCAGCAGGAAGGCGAGCACCCGGGCTTCGTCCCTCCAGGTCTCGTAGCGGCCCGACGGGCCGGCGTGGCCGGCGCCCAACTCCGTGCGCAGCAGGATCGGCTTGTCCTGCCGCCCGGCCGTGGTGGCCCGCAGCCGGGCCACCCACTTGGCCGGCTCGTGGTAGCTGACCCGGGGGTCGTTGAGCCCGGCGGTGACGTACAGGGCCGGGTAGGCCGTCGGCTGCACGTTCTCGTAGGGGGCGTAGCCGGCCATGTACTCGCCGTAGGTGGGGTCGGCGGGGTTGCCCCACTCCTCCCATTCGATGACGGTGAGGGGCAGCGACGGGTCCGACATCGTGTTCACCACGTCGACGAAGGGCACCTGGGCGACGGCGGCGGCGAACAGGTCGGGGCGCAGGTTGAGGCACGCACCCACCAGCAGGCCGCCGGCTGAGCCGCCGCGCACGCCCACCCGCCCGGGCGCGCCGTAGCCGGCGGCCACTAGGTGCTCGACGGTGGCGATGGTGTCGGTGAAGGTGTTGCGCTTGTTGAGGAGCTTGCCCTCCCGGTACCACCGGCGGCCCAGCTCACCGCCGCCTCGCGGGTGGGCCAGCGCCCACACGACCCCCCGGTCGAGCAGCGACAGGCGGGGCACCGAGAAGGTGGCCGGGATGCTGGCCTCGTAGCTGCCGTAGGCGTAGACGACGAGCGGCGCCCGGCCGTCGAGAGGCGTGTCCTCGTGCCACACCACGTCGATGGGGACCCGCTCGCCGTCGGAGGCCGGCGCCCACTCGCGGCGGCTGCGGTAGCGGCTGAGGTCGACGCCCAGCACGGGCTGGCGCTTGCGGACCTGGCGCTCGCCGCCGGCCACCTCCTCGTCGATCACGGTGGGCGGGGTCACGAGCGACTGGTATTGGTAGCGCACTGAGGTGGCCTCGGCGTCGGGATTAGGTCCGAGATCGACGGTGTGCACCTCTTCATCGAAGGCCGGGACCCGTTCCCGACCGTCGGGGAACACCAGGCGCAGCCGGGGGGTGGCGTCGCCCCACTCGTGCACGACGAGGTGGCCGGTGAAGGCGTCGACGCTGCCCAGGCGCGTGCCCGGGCGCGCGGGCACGAGCTCGACCCAGTTGGCCTCGGACGGATCGTCCAGGGGGGCGGTGACGAGGCGGAAGTCCTCGGCGGTGTCGTTGGTGAGGAGAACGAAGCGGTCGCCCCAGTGGTCGAGGCCGTACTCGTGGCCGTCCCGGCGGGGAGCCACCACGCGGGGCGCGGCGGTGGGGTCGGTGGCGGGCAGCACCCGGACCTCGCTGGTGGTGTTGCTGTCGGCGCTGATCACGATCCACTGCTGGCTGCGGGTGAGGCCGACGCTGAGGAAGAACCGCTCGTCGGGCTCCTCCAGCACGAGCACGTCGTCGGCGGCCGGCCGCCCGAGCTCGTGGCGCCACACCTGGTGGGGCCGCATGGCGTCGTCGGGGCGCGTGTAGAGGAGGAAGCGCTCGTCGGCCGACCAGGCGGTGCTGTAGTGGGTGCGCTCGATGACGTCGGCGGTGTCCTGGCCGGTGGCCAGGTCGCGGACGTGCATCGTGTACACCTCGGAGCCGTCGAGGTCGAGGCTCCACGCCAGCCGCCCGTGCCCGGGGCTCACGTCGAACGCGCCGACCTCGAAGAACTCGTGCCCCTCGGCCTCGGCGTTCTCGTCCAGCACCACCAGCTCCCCTGGAGGCGCGGTGCCGTCGACCGGGGTGTCGGGCGGCGTGGGGCTCTCGCCCGCCGGGAGGCGGCAGTGGATGGGGTAGGCCAGCCCCTCCACGGTGCGCCGGTAGTACCACCAGGGCCCGTGGCGCACGGGCACCGACAGGTCGGTCTCCTGGGTGCGGGCCTTGATCTCGGCGAAGATCGCCTCGCGCAGGTCGGCCACCTGGCCGAACCACTCCTCGGCGTAGGCGTTCTCGGCCCGCAGGTAGGCGAGGGTGTCGGGGTCGTCGCGATCGCGCAGCCAGGCCCAGTCGTCCACCACCTCGGTGCCGTGCCGGGTGGTGGTGGACGGCACGCGCTTGGCGACGGGGGGCGGCACGGCCGGGCAGGCTAGCGATGAGCTCGTCTCGTAGGGGCGGGCCGCCCGCCGGTAGCGTGGGCCGGTCATGCGGGTGTGGATCGACCAGGACCTGTGCACCGGCGACGGCCTGTGCACCGACCACTGCCCGGACGTGTTCATCCAACTGGAAGACGGCATCGCCTACGTGTGCGAGGTCGGCGTGCCCGGCAACGACCCCGGCGGCGCGGGCAGCCTGGCCTGGGTGCCCCAGCGCCACCACCAGGCCGTCATCGACGCCGCCGAGGACTGCCCCGGCGAGTGCATCTTCATCGAGGACTGAGCCCTCCCGATCGGCTATCGAACAGACGTTCGACAACACCGGTCACGACAGGTAAGCTGTGGCAACGTTGCCCAACGAGGAGGCCCGAGTGCACTACGACGAAGCAAGTTCGCCGAGCTGCTGCTCTACGTTGCCTCTCGCCTCCGAGACGATCCCGCCGGTGGTGCGGTGAAGCTCAACAAGGTGCTGTACTTCGCCGAGTTCGGGCACGTTCGGGCAACCGGCCGGCCGATCTCGGGCGGTGCTCGGCTCGCCTCTGAGCTTGGTCTGGTCTGACCGAGCCGGCCGGCGCTCGTGTTCTTCGCTGTCCTGGGGTCGGACGGCGTGGTGGAGCTGGTGGGCCTCGACGTC
>JBIOZN010000365.1:0-2824 GCA_044871175.1 Acidimicrobiales bacterium
GCTCCTCGCCACCGGCGCCCGGCCCGCCGCGGCGGTGCTGTCGGGGATCCGGCCCGCCGACGCCGCCGCCCTCGCCGACGCCTGGGCGGCCCGGGGCCTCCACCGGGACGGGGCGTGGCAGCGCCGCGGCTTCGCCTGCCTGCGGCTGGTGGCGGTGGGCGGGTGAGCCGCGTCTGGCGCACCTGGTCGGTGCTGGTGCTGTTCGCCCTCGGCACCAGCCTGATCACCCCCCTCATCCCCCTCTACCAGGACCGCCTCGGCTTCGGGGACACCGTCGTGACGCTGTTCCTCGGCTGTTATGTCGCGGCGCTGGTGCCGGCGATGCTCACCGGCGGGCAGCTGTCGGACCGGGTGGGGCGCAAGGGGGTGCTCCTCGGGGCCCTCACCATCCTCGCGACCGCCCAGGCGCTGCTGATCACCGAGCCGGACCTCACCGGGCTGCTGGTGGCGCGGGGGATCCAGGGCCTCGCGACGGGGGCGTTCTTCGGGACCTGCACCGCCTTCCTCGTCGACGCCGCCCCACCGGGGCGGGTCCCGTTCGTCGCCGTGCTCGGGTCCGTGTCGGTGCGCCTCGGCCTCGGGTTCGGCCCCGGGATCGGCGGGGTGATCGCCCAGTACTCCGCCAGCCCCCTGCGGCTGCCGTTCGAGCTGCACCTGGTCGCGATCGCGGCGGCGGCGCTCATCGTGGTGACGCTCCCGGAGACGGTGCGGGTCCGCTCCCGCCGCCCCCTCACCCTGCGCCTCGAGGTGCCCGCCGCCGAGCGGGCGGTGTTCTGGCGGGTGCTGGTCCCCTCCGGGGCCCTCTTCTCGCTGTTCGACGGCGTCGCCCTGTCGCTGATCCCCGTCTTCCTGGTGCGCACCCTCCACGTGGGCAACTACGCCCTCGTCGGCGCCGCCGGGTTCCTGGTGCTGGTGTCGGGAGCCGTCAGCCAGCTGATCTTCCCCCGCCTGGCGCCCGACCGGGCGATCGGCTGGGGACTCGCCGTCGCCTGCCTCGCCTCCGTCGGGGTGGTGGTGTCCTCGCCGACGGCGTCGGCCGCCCTCGCGCTCGGCTCGGTGGCCGCCACCGGCGCCGCCGCCGGCCTGGTCTTCAAGGGCGGCATCGACCTGTGCACCCAGATCGCCCCCGTCCAGGACCGCGGCAAGCTGCTGTCGAGCTACTACGTCGCCTGCTACCTCGGCGGCTTCTCGGTGCCGCTGCTGGTGGTGGGGGTCCTGTCGGACCTGATCGGCCTGACCGCCGCCCTCGCCTGCCTGTCCGGCGCCGCCGCGCTCGGCACCGCCTGGACGTGGTCGGTGGGGCTGCGGTCCCTCCACGGCCTGCGGCCCCCCGACCCCGGTGCCGGCCCCTTGGGGCTGCCGACCGCCGAGTAGACTCGACCGGGCCGATGGCCCCCCAGGCGTCCGATCACGAGGCCCTCGCCGCCACCCTGCTCGGGGCGGAGCGGGCGGTGGTCCTCACCGGCCTGCGCCTCGGCCGGCCGGAGGAGCCGGAGCTGGCCAGCGCCGGCGGCGAATGGGCCGAGCGGGCGAGCCTGGAGGCGTTCCTCACCGACCCCGCCCGCTTCTGGGAGTACTTCTACCCCACCGCCCTCACCATCGCCCGGCGGGAGCCGGGCCCCGCCCACGAGGCGATCGCCCGCCTCGAGCGGGCCGGGATGGTGTCGGCGCTGGTGACCCAGGCGGCGGACCGCCTCCACCACCGCGCCGGCAGCCTCGACCCGGTGGAGGTGTACGGGACGGTCCTGGTGCAGCGCTGCGAGCGCTGCGGGGAGCGCTACGGCCTGCCGGAGGCGGGGGCCCTGCGCGCCGCCAGCCATGACGGGGTGCCGCGCTGCAGCACCCCCGGCTGCGGCTACCCCCTGCGCCCCGAGGGGACCCTCTGGGGGGAGACGCTCCCGCGGGCGGCGGTGGAGCGGGCGTGGGAGCTCGCCGCCGACGCCGACGCGTTCATCGTCCTCGACTCCGACCTGCGCACCGCCCCCATCTCCCTCCTGCCGTCGGTGCCCCTGACGCGGGGGGTGCCGCTGGTGCTCGTCGGGGATGCCCCCACCCAGTACGACCGCTACGCCGCCCGCGTCGTCCGCGCCCCCGCCGCCGCGGTGATCAGCGCCGTCGCCGACCTGATCGCCCCCGTCACCACGTGACCACATGACGCCCCACGTGACGGACCTGCGGCTCGACGGGCGGGCGGCGATCGTGACCGGCGCCTCCGCCGGCCTCGGGGCGATCATGGCCCGCGGCCTCGCCGGCGCCGGCTGCGCCGTCCTCCTCGCCGCCCGCCGCGCCGACCGCCTCGACGCCCTCGCCCGCCTCGAGCGGGCGGGGATGGTCTCCGCCCTGGTCACCCAGTCGGTCGACCGCCTCCACCAGCGCGCCGGCAGCATGGACCCCGTCGAGGTGTACGGAACGGTGCTGGTGCTGCGCTGCGAGCGCTGCGAGGAGCGCTACGGCCTCCCCGAGGCCGGCACCCTCATCGGCCTGTCCGAGGACGGCGTCCCGCGCTGCACCACCCCCGGCTGCGGCTACCCCCTGCGCCCGGAGGGGACCCTCTGGGGCGAGACCCTCCCCCGGGCGGCGGTGGAGCGGGCGTGGGAGCTCGCCGCCGACGCCGACGCGTTCATCGTCCTCGACTCCGACCTGCGCACCGCCCCGATCAGCCTCCTCCCCTCCGTCCCGCTCACCCGCGGGGTGCCGCTGGTGCTCGTCGGGGAGACCCCCACCCAGTACGACCGCTACGCCGCCCGGGTGGTGCGGGCGCCGAGCGCGGCCGTGATCACCGCCGTCGCCGACCTGATCGCCCCCGTGCCGCGGTGAGCGGCCC
>JBIOZN010000366.1:0-9535 GCA_044871175.1 Acidimicrobiales bacterium
GCAGGTCCTCGATCGCCCGGCCCACGCCGTCGTCGCCGTGGGCGGCGCACACCCACGTGGCCGCCTCCTTCACCGCCGCTCCCGCCTGGCCCATGGCGACGCTGGTGCCCGCCACCCGGAACATCTCGACGTCCGTCTCCGAGTCGCCCATGGCCACCACCTCCTCGAGGGGGACGGCCAGCTCGGCACACGCGACCTCGAGCGCGAGCCCTTTGTCCGCTCGGGTGCTCGTGAGGGTGAGGGCACTGTGGCCGCTCGTCATCATCGACACGAGGAAGCGGACGTCGTCCTTCCACGCCGAAGCCATCTCCATGACGCGCGCGTTCAGCCGGTTGCCGAAGACGAGCACGCACCGCGGCGTCGGCTCGGCGCCGGCGGCCAGCGATTCGACGCGCCGGACCTCGGGCAGGGCGGCGAGCACCGGGGGCAG
The DNA here is from genome assembly GCA_044871175.1 of Acidimicrobiales bacterium. GTDB lineage: Bacteria > Actinomycetota > Acidimicrobiia > Acidimicrobiales > Ilumatobacteraceae > JBIOZN01. The sequence continues at coordinate 431 of JBIOZN010000366.1, forward strand.
CTCGTTGCGCATGACGACGTCGCGGTCCTGGTACACGAACGCCATGCCGTCCTCCTCGTCGCACAGCCGGTAGAGGTCGGAGGTGAAGGCGCCCGGCAGGCGCACGTCGAACAGGTCGGCCCCGTCGGTGAGCCGCCGCACCTCGGCCCCCGAGCAGGCGATGACGGGGTCGACGAGGCCGAGATCGCGGGCCGTGCGCTCGGCCAGCTGGTACCAGCGGGCCGTGGCCAGGATGACGTGCCAGCCCGCGGCCACGGCCTCGGCCACCGCCGCCCGGTTGCGCGGACTCACCTGGTCATCGTGCCCGAGCAGGGTCCCGTCGAGGTCGAGCGCGAGGGCGCGATAGCTCATGTCGTCATCGTGGCCGCCGGGATGGGCCGCCGCAGAGCATCGGGATCGGAACGCAGCCGCGCCGCCAGCCGGTCGAGCGCCACGGCCAGGGGGTCGTGGCCGACCGTCGGACGGGCGAGGATCGGCGTCGCCTGCTGATCGTCCACCAGGGCGAGCCACACCCGGGCGGCGGCGATGAGCCGTTCGTCGTGCGGGTCCGCGGTGCCCCGGGCGGCAGCGCCCAGGGCGCGGGTTCGCAGCGCCCACCAGTCGTCATCGCCGACGGCCCCGAGGGCGCGGGCCACTCCCGTGGCCGCCCCCTGCTCCCACGCCGGGCACGAGCCGCCGGGCACGCCGAGAACGGTCCACCACCAGGCGGGGCGGTGGCCGCGCCGCCGCCCGAGATGCTCGGCGAACAGGGTCCCGAGGTGGCCGGCGGCGTCGGCCCGCCCGAGATGATGGAGGGCGGCTCCGGCCAAGGCGGCGTCGAGCGGGCGCACCCAGGTCGGCTCGCTGCACGGCACCTTCGCCACCGTCGTCTCCGCGTCTCTGAGGAAGCGCTGCCGGCCGGCCGCATCGAGCGCTCCGGTCAGCACGAGGGCGGCGCGCGCATGGGCGTGGTCCACCCGGAACGGGTCGTCGCCGAGGCGGCCCCGGGCCCACATACCGACCCGGCGAGCGCGCCGGGCGACGTCGGGCCGGCGTACCGCCGCCGCCACCACATCCGCTTCCTGACCCTGACGGATGCCGGCCAGAGCGGCGATGCTGGCCGCCCGGCAGCGGTCGACCACGCCGAGGCGGCCGACGGCGGCCAGCCCCTCGTCGCCGTCGCCGCCGCCGCCTCGCCGCGCCCGGCGCCGCTGGACGGCGGCCACCGGCGGCAGGCGACGCACGACCCGCCCCAGCTGCGACAGCACGCTCACCACCAGCAGCACGAGCGGGAACTCGTGGGCGGAGCGCAGCACCGGCGGAGACGACAGCGTCCCCAGGGCGGCCGACGTATTCGGCACGGCGGCCGCCGAGACCGCCAGCGCCCCCGCCAACACCGCCAGGACGAGCCAGTCGAGGCCCCACCGCAGCCACAGCGCGACGGCCACGACGGTGGCCACGACGAACACCACGGCGGCCACCGTCGCCACCCCGAAGAGACCGGCGCCCGGCAGCACGACGTTCAGGGCCATGTGCGTGCCCCGGTGGCCCAAGGCCAGGGGCAGCGCGACCGTCAGCGCCGTGAGCCCAACCACCGCCAGCCACCGCCGGGCCCACAGGTGAGGGCGGCGGGGTTGCCCGCGCGTCATTCCGGCGGGAGGAGCACCGGATTCACGGCCTGGCCAGGCCGCGCCGCGTGCTCGACCAAGTGAGCTTCACCCCTTGGCGTCCCCGAACTCGACCGTCGGCCCGCCGGTGGTCAACTCGTCGATGACGCGCCGCTGGCAGTCCCGCAGCATCTCGAACCCAAGGGTGGCCCCGTACACCAACTGGCGCTCGGGCGTGGCGTAGAACGACTTGATCCCCGTGAGGATCACGACGCACATCTTCAGTTCGATGAACACGCGGTAATAGGCGAGGGCGGCATCGTCGACCGGTATCCCGCTGGCCTGCTCGTACCGGGCCATGAACTCGCGAATGGGCACCAGCGCGCCCAGCGACCACAACGGCCAGTACATGAACGCGATCTCTTCGAGAGGGTCGCCGACATGGCACTGCTCCCAGTCGAGCATGGCCACGATGCCCGACGTGTCCCACATGAAGTTGCCCAGCCGGAAGTCGCCGTGGATGACGCTGACCCGAGGGGCGACGGGGGCGTTCTTGCGCAGCCAACGGATCATGTAGGAGATCCCGGGGAAGTCCTCGAGTCGCTGCTTGTCGAAACTCGACGCAAACAGGTCGACCTGCTCGAGCGCTGCCGTCTCGGCCGTCGGGTTCCCCAGGAAGTCGACACCGGCGGCCGCCGGATCGAGGTTGTGGATCCGAGCGAGGATCTCGACGTACTGGTCGAGCATCGCCGGGAGGTGGGGCTCGGTGGCCAGCTTGGTGAGATCGGCTTCGCCGTCGATCCACCGGGCGACCGAGAAGGGTCGTTCGAGCCACTTGCCCTCGGGGTCGACCCACAGCATGTGGGGCACCGGGATCCCCTGCTGCTCCATGAGCCGGATCATCTTGAACTCGACCTGCGGCAGCCGGCGGGAGCCCGTGATCCTCGCCTCCGTTTCGTCGCTCTCGAGGACGCTGGAGACGGGCTGGCGGAGCATGACGCACTTCTCCCGCCTCGGCCCTGTGTCGTCCGACCAGCCGGCCTCGAACAGGAACGCCTCACGCGACGCGCCGCCCCCCATGCGTTCGAGGTTGGTGACTTGCACGTCGCGCGCGGAAGGCATGTCGGTGGCGAGGAACCCCTCCAGGGCCGACGTCAGGCGGCGCACCTCCTCGGCGTCGAGGACGTCGCCGCCCCGGCTCATCGGGTTCACCCGCGGCGGGATCGAGGGTATGGCCTCGCGCTCGCGCTGCAGTATCCGCGCCAGGAGTTCGCGCACCTCCTGGTCGGCCTGGAGGCGCTCGGGGGGGTCGGTGGGCGCCGCGGGCAGGTCCAGCGCCTCCATCGTCCACACCAGCGCCGCCTTCAGCCGGCGGTTGTGCTCGGCCAGCTCGTGGGTGGAGAGGTGCCGTTCCCGCTCACCGTCGGCCCCGTGGAACCCGCCTTGCCGGGCGATGTCGATCGAGCCCGGCCCGGCGACGGCGCGCTCGATGCGGCCCAGCGTCAGCTCGATGTCGAGGTTGTCCTCCACCAGGTGTCGAGCAGTGACGGGCCACTCCGCCGCAATGCGGTCGACCAGCATCAGGATGCCGACCACAGGATCGCTTATCGACGACCCTGCCAGCGCCGGCATGAGCACGTTCTCGGTGGTCTTGGCGATGCCTTCCAGCAGCTCGCTGAGCGAGGGCTTGGTGATCACGTGCCGGCCCGCTCGCACTCGCATGCCTGCGCCATCGCCGTTCCCCCTGTGCTCGCCGTCCCCGCCCCCCCTTCGTGGCGGGATACACAGCACACGGTAGGCGCGTACGTCAGCCGTAGGCGGCGACGATCGGCTCCAGGTCGCGGGGTGCGGCGCCGTGCAGGATCACCCCGTCGACACCGAGGTCGAACTGGTGACGGATGGCGGCCACGCACTGCTCGGGGGTGCCCGTCGCCGCCGGCGCCAACCACTCCTGGGGGATCAGGGTGGCCACGTGCTCGAGCTGCTCGGTGGTGGCCTTGTCGTCGAGCGCGCCCGAGAACCCCGACACCAGGGGATCGGCTCGGAACCGGGCCAGCACGGCGGGGTCCCATCCGTTGGTGCGCACGAGGAGGTCGCCGTAGGCCTGCAGGTAGGTGGCCATGCGGCCGACGGTCTTCTTCAGCCGCACCGGCTCGGGTAGGTGATCGCCCACGGTGGCCAAGCAGGACCACACCTGTACGCCGTCGGGATCGCGCCCGGCCTGGACGGCCGCGTCCTTCACCGTCTGCACGCAGCGCGTGGTGGTTTCGTCAGTGAAGAACGTGTGCAGCACGACCTGGTCGAAGGCCCGCCCCCCGAGCCGCAACGTGTTGGGCCCGAAGGCGACGAGGCCGACCGGGATGTCCTCGTCGAACGTGGGATCGAGTCGCAGGAAGGGGTAGCGGCCGGCGGGGCCTTCGTGGTTGACGATCGTCTCGCCCCGCCACAGTCGGCGCATGAGACCGACGAAGTCCTCCATCTGCGCGGTCGTGATCGCGGGCAGGCCGATGGCCCGCCACAAGGCGTCGATGCCCCGACCCAGCCCGAGGGTGAAGCGGCCCTCGGTGAGGCGGTGCATGGTGGTGGCGTAGGACGCCGTGACCAGCGGGTGCCGGGTCGTGTGGTTGGTGGCGGCGGTGGCGATCCGGAGGCGCTGGGACACCGCCCCCACCGCGCCCGACAGCGTGGCCGCCTCCTTGATGTTGAACCGCTCCGAGATGAACACCCAGCCGAACCCGAGCCGCTCACCGTCCGCCACCTCGTCGAGCAAGTCGCGCGGCGAACGCGGCGCGCCCGGCAGGGTGTAGAAGCCCAACTGCTCGCGCTGGTCGGTCATGGCCCCAGTCTCGCCGACCAGCCTGTGGGCGCTCGGCGCCGGGTGGGCGAGCTACTCGCCGGCGGCCGCCTTCACCAGCAGCGCCAGCTCGTCGCGGATGCCGTCGGTGATCTCCCAGATGTCGGAGATCTGCTTGGCGCAGCCCAAGAGGGAGAAGTTCATCTGGTCGACGTAGCTCCACATGGTCATGTTGAGCGGGATGTCTTCGGCGATGTTGGCGCAGGAGTAGAACGCGGTGACCGGGTGGGTGCCGGCGTACAGCGGTTCGGCGGGGCCCTGCACGTTGGAGACGACCACGTTGTAGAGCGGCTTCTTGGTCTTGCGGCCGATGAACTGAATGAGCTTGGTGAGGCCGGTGGCGAAGATGGGCGGCCCGAGCTCGACCATGTCGTCGATGCGGGCGCCCTTGGTGCCCATGACCTCCTCCTTGGTGCGCATGGCCTCGTCGTGGGCCACCCGCAGGCGCTCGATGGGGTCGGCCACGTCCGTGCGGAGTCGTACCCACATCAGGTACACGTGGTTGCCCCACATCGGTATGTCGCCGGGCTCACGGGTGGAGAACGGCATCAGGGCGACCAGTGGCTCCTCGGGCAGCATGTCGCGGGCCTGCAGGTAGCGGCGCATGGCGCCGGCGGTGATGGAGAGAGCGACGTCGTTGATCGTCGCACCGAAGGCGGCACGGGCCTGCCTGGCGTCGTCCAACGACATCGTGGTGAAGGCGAACTTGCGGTGCCGCGAGATGTCGTGGTTGATGGGCAGGTTCGGAGCGGTGAACGGCGTCGGGGCCTTGAGAGCAGGGTCGTCGGGCTGGCCCTTCTTCCAGACCTTGACCTCCTTGGCCCGCTGCAGGAACACCGGCCCGTCCTGGCGCACCAGCCGCACGGCGTCGCGCACTCCGAGCGCGATCAGCTTGGCCTTGCCGGGAATCGGCGGCGGATCCCACTGCTCGGCTGCGGGCTCGTGCGCGGTGCCGGGCATCTTGACGAAGAACTCGTTCAGCAACACCGCCGAGGCGGCCCCGTCGGCCAAGGCGTGGTGGAGCTTGATCACCGAGGCGACCTTGCCCCCCTCGAGCCCCTCGACCAGGTACATCTCCCACAGCGGGCGGGTCCGCTCCAGCGGGCGGCGCACGAGGTCGGATACCAGCGCCCCGAACTCCTTCGGGCCCCCGGGTGGCGGGCAGTACATCCGGTGCACGTGGAAGTCGATGTCGAAGTCCGGGTCGGGCACCAGCAGCGGGTGGTTGATGCGCAGCGGCGTGGGCACCATCCGCCACCGAAGTGGCGGCAGCCGGTGGAGATTGCCGGCGAAGTAGGCCTTGGCCTTCTCGAAGCTGTAGTCCGGACCCGGGTCGATTACCGAGATCTTCAGCGTGTGCATCGGCCAGTGATCGTTGTCGAGGTACATGAACCCGGCGTCGGTACCCGTCATCCGATGCATCGGCATTCCCCCATGACCGTGAAGTGGACCGGCCCAGCATGGCGTGGGCGACCCGGCCGTCGCAAGAGCCCGTAGCACGCTGTTCCGGAGGGGAGCAGTATGGGGCCATGAAGGAGCTCGTCTACCACCGCATGCTGCTGCCCGCCGCCGAGCGCTACGCCTCCCGGTTGGCGAGTGTGGACGGGGAGTTCACCGCCACCTACGCGGAGCACATGGATCGCACGTTCCGGCTGGCCGACGGTCTGCGCACACAGCTCGGCCTTCGGCCCGGCGACCGGTTCGCCGTGATGGCGCTGAACGGGCACCAGTACCTCGAGCTGTACCACGCCGCCTTCCTCGGCGCCGGCGTCATCAATCCTCTGAACCTGCGCCTCGCTCCACGCGAGCTGGAGTTCATCGTCCAGGACTCGGGCACCAGGATCTGCTTCGTCGACCGCTTCTTCGCCCCCTTGGTCGACAAGGTGCGGGCCCAGACCGGAATCGACCAGGTCGTGCTGATGGGTGAGGGCGACGTGCCCCACGACGTCACGTTCGAGGCCCTGGTCGACGCCGGCGAGCCCCGGGTACCACCCGAGCCGGAGGAGGACGACCTCGTCATCCTCATGTACACCGGCGGTACCACCGGGCTGCCCAAGGGGGTCGTAGTCGATTTCCGGGCGGCGATGTTCGACTTCTACAAGATCGCGACGCGCTTCCCGTTCTCCGAGGAACACGTCTATCTGCACCAGACCCCGATGTTCCACGCGGCGTCGTTCGGCGGGGTGCTCACCATCCCGGCCGTGGGCGGGCTCTCGACGTTCGTGCCCATGTTCGAGCCCGGTGCCGTGCTCGACGTCATCGAACGGCTGCGGGTCACCAGCACGGTGATGGTGCCCACCATGATCCAGATGGTGCTCGACCATCCCGCCTTCGCCCCCGAACGGCTGGCGTCGATGCAGATCCTCACCTACGGCGCCTCGCCCATGCCGACGGCGCTGCTCGAACGCCTGCTGGCCCTGTTCCCTCATCTCGACATCTACCAGGGCTACGGGATGACCGAGAACTGCGGGCTGCTAACCGTGCTCGGGCCGGAAGAGCACCGTCAAGGCGGCGACCTGCTCGTGTCGGCCGGTCGGCCCGTGTTGGGCTCGGTGATCAGCATCCAGGACGACCACGGCAACCTCCTGGGCCCGGGCGAGGTGGGTGAGGTGTGCGCCCAGGCCGGCAACTACATGCGCGAGTACTGGAACCGCCCCGAAGAGACGGCGGCCGCCTTCGCCGACGGCTGGTACCACACCGGTGACGCCGGTCGCCTGGACGAGCGGGGCTACCTCTACCTCGTCGACCGCGTCAAGGACATGATCGTCACGGGCGGGGAGAACGTGTACTCGACCGAGGTCGAGAACGCCCTGGCCGAGCACCCCGCCGTGTCCCAGGTGGCGGTGATCGGCATCCCGTCCGAGCAGTGGGGTGAGGCCGTCCACGCCGTCGTCGTCGCCCAAGCGGACGCGTCCGTGGCCGAAGACGAGCTCAAGGAATGGGCCCGCGAACGCATCGCCGGCTACAAGGTGCCCAAGTCGATCGAGTTCCGGGCCGAGCCCCTCCCCATGTCGGGGGCTCTGAAGGTGCTCAAGCGCGACCTGCGTGCCCCCTACTGGGAAGGCCGCGAACGGATGGTGCAATAGCGGCGCGACACCGACACCGCCTGTGTGACGGTTCTCGTGACGTGCCCACGACAACCGTCACGCAAGTGGTGGTTCCGTTCGCCACCGTCGCGCCTGTCAGCTACGGGGAGCCCTCCGTGCCGGCCAGCACCTGTTCCATTAGCGGGCGGAGGTCGGGGTAGGCGGACTGCTCCCAGCCGCCGTCGACGAACAGGTTCACGCCGGTGACGTAGGCGGCGTCGTCGCTGCTGAGGAACAAGGCGGCGGCGGCGATGTCGTCGGGCGTGGCCGCTCGCCGCATCGGGATGCGCGCCATGTAGGCGTCGTTCACGGCCGACACGCTCATGAGGGGCTGCACCAGGGGCGTCTCGGTGAGGCCCGGGGAAACGGTGCTCACCCGGATGCGGTGCTCGGCCAGCTCCAACGCCGCCGACTGCCCGAGCATCACGACGCCCGCCTTGGCCGAGGAGTAGGCCGCCCCGAAGAACATGGGCACCCGGGAGTTCAGGGATGCGACGTTGACGATGGCGCCGCCGCCGCCCTGGGCGATGAGCTGGCGGCCCTCGTGCTTCACCCCGAAGAACACGCCCTTGAGGCACAGGTCGACGGTGAAGTCCCAGTCCTCCTCGGACATGTCGACGAGAAGTGCCGGCCGTGACGCCCCGGCCACGTTGAAGCCGGCGTGGAGGGCGCCGTGGCGGTCGACGGCGGCCTGCACGAGGGCGGCGACGTCGTCCTCCTTGGTGACGTCACCGGGCACGGCGATGAAGGCGTCGCCGAGCTCGCCGGCGATGGTGTCCAGAGCGGCGGCGTTGATGTCGCCGCCGGCCACCCGCCCACCCTCGGCGACGAAACGGCGCGCGATGGCGGCCCCGATGCCCGACGCCGCCCCCGTGACGACGGCGACGCGACCGGCATGGCGGCCGGGGATGGCGGCGTGGGTGGGCATGGTGGTACCTCCGGTCAGGCCGGCGTGAGTGTGCCGCAGATGTCGTGGAGGGTCACGTGCCGGCGCGCCGGCGGCCGAGGATCGTCGAGATCAACACGGCAACGAAGAGCGCCGCGCCACTGAACACATTGTTGACCCAGTTGGCCACGCCCGCCAGCGACAGCCCGGTGACGCTGAAGGCCAGGAAGAAGATGGCGATAAGGGTGCCGGGCACGTTGAACCGGCCGGGCTTGATTGCGGTCGCGCCCAAGAAGGCGGCGGACAGGGCCTGGATGCTGTCGCTGAGAGTGCCCAGCTGGGGGCTCGCGCTGCCGTTGCGGGCGACCAGGAGCACGCCGGCCACCCCTGCGAACGCGCCGGACAGCACGAAGGCGAGGAGCACCAGGCGTTCGACCGGGATGCCGACCAGTCGGGCGGCGTCGGGGTTCGACCCGATGCTGGTCAGGTAGCGCCCGTATGGTGTGTGCTCGAGCAGGTAGTAGACGAACAAGGCGACGGCCGCGAGGAAGTACACAGTGCGCGGGATGCCGAGCCAGTCGCCGGTGCCGAGGTCGATCAGCCGCGGCGAGATGTTCTGAATGATCGACTGGCCTCCGGTGTACCAGTCGATGAAGCCTAAGGCGATGGTGGCTATGCCTAAGGTCACGATCA
>JBIOZN010000367.1:0-10011 GCA_044871175.1 Acidimicrobiales bacterium
GGCCTCCTCGACGTCCCTCCGCCGATCCCGGCACCTGAAGCGCTACACACGGGTTCATGGACGAGCTCCTCGACGTCATCTGTCCCCGCTGTGGCACGGCGGCACGGTTGCGCTACTACGGCCCGTGCGCCCCGTGCCGCGAGGACCTGCGGGCGCGTGTGGCGGCCGTGGCCCGCTCGGTCGAGGTGACCCCGTACGAACCCAACGTCAACGTGGTGCCCAACGACGTCTCCGCCCCGGCCCGGCCCGGCCCGGACTAGGCGGCGGCCGTGGACCTCACCGCCGGTCTCGACGTCCCGTGCGCGCCCGACGTCGTGTTCGCCTGGGTCGCCGACCTTGACCGCTATCCGGCCTGGTTGTCGATCGTGACCCGGGCCGACCGCCTCCCCGGCGAGCCGCCGGCCTGGTCGGTCGACCTCCGGGCCCGGCTCGGGCCGCTGACCCGGTCCAAGCGCCTCCGGATGGTGCGCACGGAGCTGGTGCCGGATCGCCAGGCCCGGTTCGAGCGCGACGAGGCCGACGGCCGCCGCCACCCGCCCTGGGTCCTCGAGGCCCATGTGACACCCCTCGCCGCCACGGGCAGCCGCCTGGACATGCGCCTGCACTACGGCGGGATGTTCTGGGGACCCGTCCTCGAACGCCTGCTCACCGACGAGATCGAACGGAGCCGTCCCCGCCTCCTCGCTCTCGTCGCCGGCTGAATCGGCGCGGGCGCGGACGGGTACGGGCCCGCCATGGACCAGTCGTCCAAGCACTCGCCGCGCGCCGAGCCGAGCCTCGACGTCGAGCTGGACTCCGAAGAGCTGCGCGATGAGGTGATGGGTGAGCCCGTCACCATCGACGCCGACCGTCGCGACGCCGTCCCCGACGTGGACGTGGTGTTCGCCCCTGACGTCGTCGAGCGCAGCGACCTCGCCATCGTCCTGCGGCCCGACGCCTTTCCGGCCGAGCCCGGCGTGCTCATCGCCGTGGCCGAGGAGGAAGGCGCGCCGCCCGAGATCCTCGCCCGGCTGGCGCAGCTGCCGAGCCGCGAGTACCGCACCGTCGGGGAGGTCTGGGAGGCCCTGGGCGGCCCGGTCGAGCACCGGGGCGTCGAGCCGCCCACACCCCGCGAGCCCGAACCGGTGGAAGCGGACGAACCCGTCGTCACCGGGATGGACAACGAGGATCTGGTGGCCGAGATGGAGGCCGAGTTCGACGCCCTCGACGAAGAGGTGGAAGAGCAGCTGGCGGCCCTGCCCGACGAGCTGGCAGTGCTCGAGGAGGAGCCGGAGCCCCAGCCCGAGCCGGTGCCACCCCCCCGGGGTGGGGGCGCTCGCCCGCCAACGGCGCGCCGCAACCCGTTGGAGCCCGTCGCCATCCTGGCCGCGCTCCCGTTGCGGCTCAGCGCCCGCTGGCTGCGGGCCCAGGCCGACATCCTCGAGCGCATCGCCGACGCCGTCCCGGGCGCCCGCCGCTGAGGCGGACCGAGCGCGGGACCGCGGCCCCCGGCCACGCCGCCCGCCGGCGTCTCGGCGCACCAGGAACACTCGGCGCACCAAGCGAGCAGACACGAGCAGAAGCCGCTCCTGGCGCGCCGAGAGTGGGTGGCCGCCCGCCGGCGCGCCGAGAGTGGGTGGCCGCCCGCCGACCTGAGGGCGCCGAGAGCGTGTCGTAGGCGTGAGGGTGCCCACGCGTGGTGCGCCGCCGAGCAGCTACGGAACGATCGGGGCGGAGGCCCACGCCGACCAGCGGTCGCCCCGACGCTCGATCTGTAAAGGCAGGTCGAAGCAGCTCGACAACGTCTCGGCGGTGAGCACCTCGGCCAGCGGCCCGGCCGCGTGTACCCGGCCGGCCCGCAGCAGGAGGGCGTGGGTGAACCCCGGCGGGATCTCGTCGAGATGGTGCGTGACCAGCACCAGGGGGGGCGCCCCCGGGTCGGAGGCCAGCGCCGCCAGCCCGGCGACCAGCTCCTCCCGGCCACCGAGGTCGAGCCCGGCCGTGGGCTCGTCGAGCAGCACCAGGCCGGGATCGGACATCAGCGTGCGGGCCAGCAACACCCGTTGGGCCTCGCCCGAGGAGAGGGTCACCAGCTCCTGGCCGGCCAGGTAGCCGACCCCGAGCTGGTCGAGCAGGCCGTGGGCCCGGGCCCGGTCGGCGTCGTCGTAGCGGTGCCACCATGCTTCCAGGGCGCCGTGCTTGGCCGTCAGCACGACGTCGAGGGCGGCGACACCGGGCCGCAGCTCCTTGGCGAGGGCGGCCGACGCGTAGCCGATCCGGGGCCGCAGCCGGCGCAGGTCGACTCGCCCCAGCACCGAGCCCAGCACCTCGACCCGGCCACCGCTCGGGTGGATCCGGCCGGCGCCGATGCGCACCAGCGTCGTCTTGCCCGAGCCGTTGCGGCCGAGGATGACCCACCGCTCGCCGGCCGCCACCGACCAGTCGATGCGGTCGAGGATCGTGCGTCCTGCTCGCACGAGCTCGACGCCGGTGAAGGCCAGCGCCCGCCCGGCCGCCGCCCCCGCCGTCACTCGGGCGGCCCGCCCGCCGTCGTGACCGTCGCCCCGCGGCGGCCGGCGCGAGCGCCGCCCGCCGCCGATGTCGTCGCGACCGTCGCCGTCGCGAGCGTCACGCGGGGGTGCTGATGGGCACCTCGACCACGTGCGGGCGCCCCGAGGCCAGCGCCGCCCGCACCGCGTCGCCCACGTCGGCGGCGGCGTCGACCCGGGTGCCAGCCACACCCATGCCGGCGGCCAGGGCCACGTAGTCGAGAGGCGGGTCGTCGAGGTCCATGGCCACGAACGTGCCCGTGCGCACCGACTCGCCCTTCATCCCCCGCAGGTTGTTCTTCAGGATGAGGTACTGGCGGTTCACGACGATGGCGAACACCACGGGGAGGTTCTCGTGGGCCGCCGTCCACAGCGCCTGGGGGGAGTACATGGCCGAGCCGTCGCCCACCACCGCCAGCACGGGCACGGCCCGGTCGTAGGCCAGGCTCACCCCGAGGGCGGCGGGCATGCCCCACCCGAGGCCGCCACCCTTGCAGAAGAAGTACCGCCCGGGCTCGGTCCAGTGGTGGAAGCCCCGCACGTAGACGCCCGTCGTGATGGCCTCGTCGACGACCGCGGTGCCGCTGGGCATGGCCCGTACGAGGGCGTGGGCGGCCGCCATCGGGTCGATCGGCGCGGCGCCGTAACGCTCGGCGGCCTCTGTCTCCAGCTGCTCGGCCGCCTCCTCGCGCCGGGCGCGAGCGGCTTCGAGGGCGTCCTTGGCGGCCGCACCGTCTGCCCGCTCGGCCACGAGGGGGGTGAGGGCGGCCAGGGTGCGCTTGGGGTCGCCCGCGAGCCCGAGGCGGGTGGCGTAGGTGCGTCCGAGCTGGAGGGGGTCGGGCGAGAGGTGCAGCAGCTCGACGTCGTCGGGCAGCGGCGAGCCGTCGGTGTACGGGTACACCATGAACGCGCGCCCGCCCACCAGCAGCACCCGCTCGAACTCGGCCAGCGTGGCCCGGATGCCGCTGGCGGCGGGCGGCAGCATCCCCGCCCACAGCGGGTGCAGGGGCGGGAACACCCCGGTTGCGTGCAGGGGTGACCCGAACACGGGGGCACCGAGCATCTCGGCCAGGGCTGCCAGCTCGGCGTGGGCGCCGCTGGCGCTGACCTCGTCGCCGGCGACGACGGCGAGCCGCCCGACGGGTGTGGACGCCAGCACGTCGGCCAGCTCGTCGAGCCCGTCGGCGACCGATCGGCGCTCGATGCGGCTGACGGGAGGGACAGGGGCGTCGCCTTCCTCGTCGAGGGTCGACATGGGCAGGCTGACGAACACCGGCCCCGGCGGCGGGGCGGTGGCGTCGTGGAAGGCCCGCCGCAGGATCGTGGCCAACTCCCGCAGCGTGCGGACCTCGTGGGCCCACCGCGACACCGGCTGGGCCAGGCCGACCAGGTCGCCGGAGAGCAGCGGGTCGGCCTCGATGTGGCCGTAGTCCTGCTGGCCGGCGGTGACCACGAGCGGCGTGGTGTTGGCCTGGGCGTTGGTGAGGTTGCCGATGGCGTTGCCCAACCCGGCCGAGGTGTGCAGGTTGAGCACCGCCGGCCGGCCCGTCACCTGGGCGTAGCCGTCGGCCATGCCCACCGCGGTCGCCTCCTGCAGGGCGAGCACGTAGTGGAGGTCGTCGGCGGTGGCGAGGGCGTCCATCAACGGCAGCTCGGTGGAACCGGGGTTGCCGAACAGGTGCCGGACCCCCTCGGTGCGCAGCACCTCCAGCATCGCCTCACGCCCCGACGCAGCCATGCCCGGACCCTACCGATCCGCCACCGACTCGCTGCCCGGGGTGAGCTTGACCCGCCGCGGGCGACGTCGTGCGGCCGCTGCGCCCGGCCCCGACACACATTCGAGGGTGCGCCGTAACCACTCCGCAACGTCGTCTACAGTTCCGTCATCATGTCGCTCAGGAGCCTGCTCGCGCCGATGGCCACGGTGGCTGTCGCCGTACTGGCCGTGGCCGTCGTGGGCGCCGCCCCGGTCGGCGCCGAGAACGACGCCGACCGCCGCGCCGCGGCGCAGGCGGCCAAGGAGATCGCCGGCGCCCAGGCCCAGGCCGACGCCGCCGCGCAGGCCTGGTACGACGCCCAGACGCAGTACGACCAGCTCACCGACCAGCTCGCCGGGCTCGAGCGCGACGTGGCCGCCAGCCAGGCCCGCGTCGACGCCCTCAAGGGCTCGGCCGCCGACGTCGCCCTGCGCAGCTACATGAACGCCGACGTGGGCTCCTTGCCGTTCACCGCCAGCGCCGCCGACGCCAACGAGCAGATGCAGGCCAGTGCCCTCACGGCGTTCGTGGCCCGAGGGTCCACCGATGCGTTCGACCAGTTCGTGGCGGCCACCCAGGACCTCAACACCGCCAAGACGGCGGTGGGCGAGAAGAAGGACGCCACCGCCACCGCCCTCCAGCAGCTCGAACAGACCAAGGCCGACCTGGCTGAGCGGATCTCCGCCCTCGAGGCGGCCGAGGCCAAGCGCCAGCAGGCGGTGCGCGAGCGTGAGGCGCGAGAGGCCGCGGCCCGCGCCGCCGCCGAGGCCGAAGCCCGCCGCCAGGCCGAGCTGGCCGCCCAGCGCCAGGCGGCCGAGCAGGCCGCCGCCGCCCAGCGCAAGGCCGACGAAGGTGCCGCCGCCAAGCGTCAGGCCGACGAGCAGGCGGCCCAGCGCCAGGCGAACGAGCAGGCCGCCCAGCGTCAGGCCGACGAGCAGGCGGCCCAGCGCTCGGGCGGCGCCAGCACCAACGCGGCGCCAGGCACCGACAGCCCCGGCACCAGCGCTCCCGCGCCCGACCCGACCGCGGCCCCGCCGGCTGACGACGGCGGCGGGAGCAGCGACGGCGGCGGGAGCAGCGACGGTGGCGGGAGCAGCGACGGTGGTGGCGGTGGCGGCGGTGGTGGCGGCATCTGCCCGGTGCGCGGGGCGGTCACCTTCACCGACTCCTGGGGGGCGGGACGCTCGGGCGGGCGCTCACACAAGGGCGTCGACATGCTCGGCAAGCGAGGCACGCCGCTGGTGGCCATCGTGTCGGGCAACGTCCGGCAGTCCAGTTCGGGCCTGGGCGGCAACCAGGTCTGGCTCAACGGTGACGACGGCAACGAGTACTTCTACGCCCACCTCGACAGCTACGAGGGTGGGGGCGGCCACGTGGGCGCCGGCCAGGTCGTCGGGTACATGGGCGACACCGGGAACGCCCGGGGGACGCCCCACCTCCACTTCGAGTACCACCCCGGCGGGGGCGGAGCGGTGAACCCCTACCCGCTCGTGCGCAGCATCTGCTAGCCCGGCACCTCGCCGGCGGCCGGCGCTGGCGGGGCCGGTGTCTCGGCGGCCCGCTTCAGCTCGTCGTTGCGCAACTGGATCAGCTGGCGCAGGTACCGGCCCAGCACGAGCTTCTCGACCAGGCGCCCGATGGGGCCGAAGGGTGCTTGGAAGCTGACGTGATCCACCATGCGCGTGCCTTCGGGTGTCTCGGTGAACACGTGCACGTGGCGGAAGGACTTGAACGGGCCTCGCTCCTGTTCGTCGGTGAACCGGGTGGGACGCTCGAGCTCGGTGATCTTGGACGTCATCGTCCACGTCATGCCGAAGTGCTTGGCCTTCCACGTCACCGTCTCGCCCAGCCCGATGAGGCCGTGGGTGACACCGGCGATGGCCTGTTCCCCCGAGTCCTTGAACGACTCCAGGTGGAAGTCGATGCTGGCGGCGAGGCCGAACACCCGGTCGATGGGTGCCTTGATGTCGTCGGACAGCTCGAACAGGACGGTCATCGGGCCGCCACCGGGATGCGCTCGCCGGCCCGGCGGGTGGCACCGGCCAGCTGGCCGCAGGCGGCCTCGATCTCGGTGCCCCGGTTCCGGCGCACGGTGGCGTTGACGCCGCGAGCCACCAGCTGGTCGCGGAACCACGCCACCTTGTCGGGCGGCGTGCCCCGGCTCGGCCAGCCGGGCGTCGGGTTGAGGGCGATGAGGTTGACGTGGGGGGCGAGGGGCAGGCGGGCACAGCGCGCCGCCAGTGCCCGGGCGTCGCCGGCGCGGTCGTTGGCCCCGTCGATGAGGGCCCACTCGAAGCTGAGCCGGCGGCCCCGGGCGGCCAGGTAGCCGGCGCACGCGTCCATCAGTTGGTCGAGCGGGTAGCGCCGGTTGATGGGCACGAGCTCGTCCCGTGTGGCGTCGTCGGCGGCGTGCAGCGAGACGGCCAGGTTCACCGGGAGGGCCTCCCCGGCCAGCCGCCGGATGCCCGGCGCCAGCCCCACGGTGGACAGCGTCAGGTGCCGGGCCGACAGCCCCAGGCTGCCGTGCAGCCGTCGCACCGCCCGCCACACGGCCTCGTAGTTCGCCAGCGGCTCACCCATCCCCATGAACACGACGTTGGACAGCCGGCGCCCGCTGGCCCGGGCGCGCCGGGCGGCCCACACGACCTGCTCGACGATCTCGCCGGTGGTGAGGTGGCGCTCGAACCCCGCCTGCCCGGTGGCACAGAAGCCGCAGCCCATGGCACAGCCGGCCTGGCTCGACACGCACACGGTGGCCCGCTCGGGGTAGAGCATGAGCACGATCTCCACCAGCGCCCCGCCGGCGATCTGGAACACCGCCTTCAGGGTGGCGCCCCCGTCACCGACCCGTTCCAGTACGGGCGTGAGCGCCTCGGGCAGGGCCGCCGCCAGCTCGGCGCGCTGCGCCCGGGGCAGGGTCGAGATGGCCTCCAGCGGGGCGAGCTGGTCGTAGAGACCCGACCACACCTGGTCGAGGCGGTACCGCGGCACGTCGCCGCCCAGCACCGCGCCGAGCTCGTCGCGCGTGGGGTCGTAGCGGGTGAGCGGCATCGGGGCCACCGTACCGGGCGCCTCGTGCCGCGGGGGCTGGTCAAGCGGCCGCCGCCAGGCGCACGTAGTCGTCGATGCGGGCGCGCAGCACGTCCAGGCTGGCCGTCCAGAAGGCGGGAGAGCGCACGTCGATCCCGAAGCGCTCGCCCAGGTCGAAGGCCGACGCCAGCCCGCAGGCGCCCAGCAGGTCGTCGTACCCGGCCCGGAAGCGCGCCGGGTCGGCCTGGTAGCGGGCGTACAGGCCGATGCCGAACAGCAGCCCGTACGTGTAGGGCCAGTTGTAGAAGTGGGTCGAGTAGTAGTGCGGCTTGAGCGCCCACATGTACGGGTGGCGGGTGGCGAGGTCGATCCCGTCGCCGTAGGCCGCCTCCTGGGCGTCGAGCATGAGGGCGTTGATCTCGGCCACCGCCAGGGTGCTGCGGCCGCGCCGCTCGAAGAACGCCGTCTCGAACAGGTAGCGGCTGTGGATGTCGACGACGACCTGGGTCGCCCCGGCCAGGTCGAGGTCGAGCAGCGCCAGCCGCTCGGCGTCGTCGGTGGCCCGGTCGAGGGCGTCGGCCACGAGCAGGGTCTCGCAGAAGATGCTGGCCGTCTCGGCCAGGGCCATGGGCAGCTGGCGCTGCAGCGGGGCCCGCTCGGCCAACTGGGTGTTGTGGTAGGCGTGGCCCAGCTCGTGGGCCAGGGTGGAGGTCGAGTCGAGGCTGCCGGCCCAGTTGAGCAGCACGATCGAGCGTTCGCCCTCGAGTGACGCGCAGAAGGCGCCGCCCCGCTTGCCCGTCCGGGCCTCGGCGTCCACCCACCGCTCGCCCAGCGCCCGGCGCAGCACGTCGCCCAGGTGCGGCGAGTAGGCGTCGAAGGCGCGCTCCACGGCGGTGGTGCCCTCGTCCCAGGCGACCGAGCGGGCGCCGACGGGGAGCGGCGCGACCAGGTCCCACCACGGCAGCCCGCCGTCGTGCCCGTGCCGGCGGGCCTTGGCCCGCAGCCAGCGGCGGAAATCGGGCAGGGCGGCCACGACGGCCTCGGTCATGGCGTCGAAGGTGGCCCGGTCGACGGAGTTGGCGTGCAGCATGGGGTCGAGCGGCGTGGGCCACCCGCGGCGGGCCACCAGGGTGAGGGCCTCGCCCTTGATGGCGTTGAGGGCGGCGGCGATGGGCACGGCGTGGGCCTCGTAGGCGGCCACCTCGGCCCGGTAGCCGGCCTGGCGGCGGACCGGGTCGGGGTCGTTGCCCATGGCCCGGGCGACCGTGACGGGCACGGTCTCGGTGGCGCCGTCAGGGAGGTGCACGGTGGCCTCGATCCGGCTGGTGAGGTCGCTGTGCAGGCGACCCCAGGCCTGGCTGCCGGTGACGGCCAGCGCGGCGGCCAGATCCTCCAGGGCGTCGGGCATCTGGTGGGCCGCGGTGACGGCGAAGCGGGTGAGGGGCCAGGCGTGGTCGGCGGCCACGGGGCTGGCCCGCACCAGCCGGCCGGGGCCGAGCGAGCCCACCCAGGCCGCCAGCCGGGCCCGCAGGGCGTTGACACGCGCCTGGTCCTGCTGCAGCCGGGACACGAGCCCCTGGGCCACGTCGTCGCGTGCGTCGGTGGCCACGTGGGCCAGCAGGTAGGTGTTGAGGCGCTGAAGCTGTCGCAGGGTGTCGTTGGTGGCCGCCAGCACTCGTTCGAAGGCGGCCACCTCGTCGGCCGCCGGCTCGTGGGGCTCGACCGTGCCCACGCCCACCTCGTCGTAGAGGGCTCCCAGGCGGGTCACCGAGGCGGCCGCTTCCTCCTGGGCGGCGGCGAACGCCGGGGAGCTCGGCGACGCGAAGACGTCGCTCACGTCCCAACGGGGCAGGACGGCGGTCATGTGATCTCCCCTCCGTACGCGTGGCGCGTGTGGTGGACGGTGAACCCCAGCCGTTCGTACATGGCCAGGGCGGCGGCGTTGTCGCCGTCGACATAGAGCATCCCCACAGGCACGCCCCGCTCGGCCAGCGACGCCAGCCCG
The DNA here is from genome assembly GCA_044871175.1 of Acidimicrobiales bacterium. Classification (GTDB taxonomy): domain Bacteria; phylum Actinomycetota; class Acidimicrobiia; order Acidimicrobiales; family Ilumatobacteraceae; genus JBIOZN01. Next base: position 9,321 of record JBIOZN010000367.1, read on the forward strand.
GCCAGGGTGAGCTGAGGTCCGAGCCCCCGGCCGTGGGCGTCGGGGTCGACGCCGATGACGTAGATCTCGCCCAGCACGGGATCGTGGTCGGCGTGCACCTTGGTCCAGCAGAAGCCCAGCAGGCGCCCATCGTGCTCGTAGAGACGGAACCCGTCGGGGTCGAACCAGGGCTCGGCCTGGCGCGCCGCCAGCTCGGTCCGGTCCCAGCCGCCCTGTTCGGGGTGGGACGCGAACGCCCGGTTGTTCACCGCCAGCCAGGCCTCCTCGTCCTGGCCCACGACGAACGGGCGGGTCGTGAGCGCCGGGCGCTCGGCGGGGAGCGGGCGGCGCATCTGGTGCAGGCGGCGCACACCCCGCAGGCCCAGCCGCTGGGCCACGCGGGCGGCGGCGCCGGTGCCGTCGCCCACCCACCAGTGCACCAGCCCGCCGCCGTCGGCCCGCACCAGGTCGAGGGCGGCGCCCATCACCCTCAGGCCGAGGTCGAGGGTGGTGGCGCGGTGGTCGGGGTCGACCACCAGCTCCAGCTCGGACGCCTGGTTGCCCCGACTCACCTGGGCGTAGGCGATGGGGTGGGCGCCGCCGTCCCAGGCCTCGACGGCGGCGAAGCCCGGCCGTCCGCCGTGGATCAGCTCGAGGCGCTGGTGGTCGTCGAGGGCGGGCTCGCCGTCGGCCCGCTCGGCCGCCGCCAAGA
>JBIOZN010000368.1:0-4562 GCA_044871175.1 Acidimicrobiales bacterium
CCGCCCACCAGCGCGGCCGGCGGCGACGATGACTCAGGTCGGCCAGGCGAGGCTGCCGTCGGGGGCGAGGACCCGCCGGGCGAGGTCGGCGTCGTAGGTCCCGGTGAGGTCGGGGCGGGAGGTGAACAACCCGGCGGCGGTGTGGGCGTCGATCACGGTGTCGAGCAGAGGCGGGTCGATCAGGCCGGGCAGCTCGCCCGCCGGCGTCGAGTCGGCCACGATCTGGGACTCGACCCGCCACCGGTAGCGCTCGCCCTCCTCGGTGAGGCTGGTCTGGCCGGCGGCCGACTGGATCCGGGCGACGGCGATGTCGATGGCCGCCTCCGGATCGGCGATGGCGTCCTGCAGGCCCCGCAGGGCGGCGCGCACGACGTCCTCGGCCGCCGTCGGATGGTCGGCCAGGAAGCCGGCCGACGTGTACACCACGCCGAAGGTGCCGGGCACGCCGGCGGCGGCCGGGTCGAACATCCGGTAGGCGATCCCGGCCCGATCGAGGATCCCGGGCTCGTTCGACTTGTACACGGGCAGGGCGTCGATGGGCTGGGCCAGGTGGGCCACCGGGTCGAAGCCGTCGAGCAGCACCTCCTTGTAGTCCCCGGGGGCGAGGCCGGACTGGCGCAGCAGCACCTGCACCGACGGCGGGATGGCGCCCTTGACCCCGATCGTGCGTCCCCGCAGGTCGGCCGGCGCCTGCACGGGCCCGTCGGCCGGCACCACCAGGGCGTCGATGCCCACCTTGCCCTCCACCAGGACGGCCACCAGGTCGGCGCTGGGCAGCTGGGTGTTGGCCTGGACCAGCTCGGTGTACGAGCCGGCCGAGGCGAACTGGGCCGTGCCCGCGGCCACGAACTGCACGTCGGTCGTCGAGAACCCGGGCTTCACGTCGACGTCGAGGCAGAGCTGGTCGAAGTAGCCCCGGTCCTGGGCCACCATGAACTCGATCCCCGAGGCGGTGGCGGCGAAGTCGAAGCCGGTGAGGAACGTGATCGTGCCCGCCGCCCGGTTGGCCGCGCACCGGTCGGTGGCGATCCCGGCCGCTTCGGTGCCGGTCCCGCCCGTCTCACCCGTCCCGCCCGCCTCCGTGGTGGGGGACGTGGGCGCCGTGTTGTCGTCGTCGTCGCCGCAGGCGGCCAGGGCCAGGCTGGCCGCCGCCAGCACGGCAACGAGCAGGAAGAGGGCGGCGCGGCGCACGAAGGGCTGAACCTAGCCGCGCCGCTGGTAGCCTTGGCCGGTCCGGTTCGGCCGGGTCGCCCGAGATGGTGCGGGGCCCCGGCGGCGCCGTGATGCGCCCACCGCCCGGTGGGGCGCGCGACCGCCCGTCATGGGCGGTCCTCGTCAACAGGAAGCGACGCATGGCCACGCAGACCGCCACCACCCAGGGCGACAGCCGGCAGGAGATCATCGCCGGGAACCGCCTCCACCCCACCGATACGGGGTCCCCGGAGGTGCAGGTCGCCCTCCTCACGTCCCGCATCAACCAGCTCACCGAGCACCTGAAGGTGCACAAGAAGGACCATCACAGCCGTCGCGGCCTGCTCATGCTGGTGGGCCGCCGCCGGCGGATGCTCGACTACGTGCGCGCCACCGACGTCGAGCGCTACCGGGCGATCATCGCCAAACTCGGCCTGCGCCGATAGACAGAAAGCACCTGACCGAGCGGCCCTGGCGGCCGCTCGATCCGTAACCAGACCCATGTCGCGAGCGGCCAGGGGTCGGTTGTCAGTCGCTCGAGCCCCACCGTGTCGATCACGGGGACCTCCCACGGGGGGCTCGGCCGACTGGGAATCGGCCCTGCCGCTCCCGCCAGAGCAGCCGCCGGCGCAGGGGCGTCGAGCGGCGAGAGGAGCCAACCGATGGCCGATGCCATCAGCTTCGCCCCCACCAGCGTCACCGCGCCGGTGTCGGGCACCGAGAACAAGAGCTTGACCTTCGAGACGGGCAAGCTCGCCCAGCAGTCCCAGGGCGCCGTCGTGGCCACCCTCGGGCGAACGGCCGTGCTGGCCACGGCCAATGCGGCCCGGGGCGTGCGGGAGGGGATCGACTTCTTCCCCCTCACGGTCGACGTCGAGGAACGGGCCTACGCCGCCGGCAAGGTGCCGGGCTCGTTCTTCCGCCGGGAGGGCCGGCCCACCGAGGAGGCCATCCTCACCTGCCGGCTCATCGACCGGCCGCTGCGCCCGTCGTTCCCCGACGGCTTCCGCAACGAGACCCAGATCGTCATCACCGTCGTCGGGGCCGACCAGGAGCACCCGCACGACGTCCTCGCCATCAACGCCGCCTCGGCCGCGCTCATGGTGTCGGGCATCCCCTTCGACGGGCCGATCGGCGCCGTGCGGGTCGCCTACTCGGCCGAGGGCACCTGGGTGCCCCATCCCACCTACGCCGAGGGCGACGCCGGCACGTTCGAGCTGGTGGTGGCCGGCCGCCAGCTCGAATCCGGCGACGTCGCCATCATGATGGTGGAGGCGGGCGGCACCGACCAGGCGTGGCAGCACTATGAGGCGGGCGCCCCCAAGGTCACCGAGGCCGTCATCGCCGAGGGGCTGGAGGCGGCCAAGGCCTGGATCACGGAGTCCATCGCCCTCCAGCGCCAGCTGGTCGAGCAGGCGGGCGCCCGTGAGCCGCTGCCTTACACGCCTGTTGTCGACTACGGCGACGACGTGTGGGAGCAGGTCGAGAAGCTCGCCACGCCGCTCTTGGCCGAAGCCATCACGATGGCCCAGAAGGCCGAGCGCAACGCCGCCATCGAGTCGGCCACCGCTCGCACGCTCATCGAGCTCGCCGGGGCCGACGGCACCGGCGCCTTCACCGGGCGCGAGAAGGAGATCCGGGAGGCGGTGCGCGCTCTCACCAAGAAGCTGGTGCGCCGCCGCATCGTTCACGAGGGCGTGCGCATCGACGGCCGGGGGCCCACGGACCTGCGGCCGCTGTCGGCCGAGGTGGGCGTGCTGCCCACGGCGCACGGCTCGGGCCTGTTCCAGCGCGGCGAGACCCAGGTGCTCACCGTGGCCACGCTGGCCATGCCGCGCATGAACCAGCTGCTCGACACCCTCAGCCCCGAGACCCAGAAGCGCTACCTCCACCACTACAACATGGCCCCCTGGGCCAACGGCGAGGTGGGCCGGGTCGGGTCGCCCAAGCGGCGCGAGATCGGCCACGGGGCGCTGGCCGAACGGGCCCTCAAGCCGGTCGTGCCCGGGCAGGACGAGTTCGCCTACACGATCCGGGTCGTGTCCGAGGTGCTCAGCTCCAACGGGTCGACCTCGATGGCGTCGGTGTGCGCCTCGTCGCTCGCGCTCATGGACGCCGGGGTGCCCCTCAAGGCCCCCGTCGGCGGCATCGCCATGGGCCTGGTGTTCCACGAGGGCCAGTACCTCACGCTCACCGACATCCTCGGGGCCGAGGACGCCTTCGGCGACATGGACTTCAAGGTCGCCGGCACGGCCGAGTTCGTCACCGCCCTGCAGCTCGACACCAAGATCGACGGCATCCCCGCCGAAGTCCTGGCCGCCGCCCTGCAGCAGGCCAAGGAGGCGCGCGACGTCATCCTCGGCGTCATGCACGACGCCATCGCCGAGCCGCGGGCCGAGGTGGGCGAGACGGCGCCCAAGATCGTCAGCTTCCAAATCCCGCTCGACAAGATCGGGGAGGTGATCGGGCCCAAGGGCAAGGTCATCAACACGATCCAGTCCGAGACGGGCGCCGACATCGCGGTGGACGACGACGGCGTGGTGGGCACGGTCACCATCGGCTCGCCCGACGGAGCCAAGGTCAACGAGGCCCGGCGCCAGATCGAGCTGATCGTCAACCCCCCGACCGCCCGGGTGGGCGAGGTCTACACCGGCCGGGTCGTGAACATCACCAAGTTCGGAGCGTTCGTGAACATCCTCCCCGGACGCGACGGCTTGGTGCACATCTCCAAGCTCGGTCGGGGCCGGCGCGTCAACGCCGTGGAGGACGTGCTCGAGCTGGGCCAGGAACTGCAGGTGCGGGTCGACGACATCGACCCCAACGGCAAGGTCAGCCTGTCGCCGACGGGCGAGGACTGGGAGGGCGACGGCGCCGCGCCGGTGCCGGCGGGCGTGGGCGCCACCCTGCCCGCCGCCGGCGGCGAGGCCGGGGCGCCGGGCGGCGCCGCAGGTGCCGGTGGGCCGGGTGGGTCCCGGGCCGCCGCCGTGAGCTTCGAGGATTCCTTCGACGCCGAGGCCCGCCGCACCTATGGCGACCTCGGGCCCAGCGGCGGGGGCGGCGACGACCGGCCCGGCCGGAGCGAGGGCGACCGGAGCCGCCGCGAGGGCGGGCGGCGCCGCCGGCGGTGACCGAACCCGTGCAGCTCACCACCCTGGGCTCGGGGCTCAGGGTGGTGACCGAACACATGCCCGAAGCCCGGTCGGTGGCGGCCGGCGTGTGGGTCGGTGTCGGCGCCCGCGACGAGCCCGACGACCACGCCGGCGTGTCCCACTTCCTCGAGCACCTCTTGTTCAAGGGCACCGAGGACCGCTCGGCGCGCGCCATCGCCGACGCCGTCGACCGGGTCGGCGGGGAGATGAACGCCTTCACCG
>JBIOZN010000369.1:0-5028 GCA_044871175.1 Acidimicrobiales bacterium
CCCCAGGGCCGGCCGCCCGGCCAGGGCCAGGGCGGTGCGGCTGTGGTGGCTGAGATGGCGGTGGCGGGGCCGACCTTCGATGTCGCTCCAGCGCAGGGCGACGACGGCCCGGCCCCCGAGCGCGCCGACGACGTCGAGGGCGGGGGCCACCTCCAGGGCCGTGGCCCCCAGCCGGCTGCCGGTGCCGACGCCGCCCGGGCCCATGCCCACGATCACCGCGGCGGCGTCGCCCAGGTCGGGCGCCACCGCGACGGCCAGGGCCGAGGGGACGTTCACCGCCTCGAGGTCGCCACCATGGGCGTGGCCGGCGGTCACGGTGACGTCGAGCAACCGGCGCGCCCGCAGATCGGCCACCACGTCGGACAGGGCGAGGGGAAGCGCGCCCCCGTCGGTCATGACGTAGGCGAGGCGCACGTCGGGCCGGGCCGCCTTGATCGTCACCGCCACGAGGGCGAGCTGGCTGTGCAGGCTGCACACCACCACGGGTCGCCCCCCGAGGGTGGCCAGGCGGTCGACCGGGCGCCCGGGCCGTTCCTCGGCCGCGTGCACGTCGAGCTGGGCGCTCGTGTACCGCAGCTTCATGACGTGCCCGGGCGCCGGTGACGACCACGAGCGCCGGCTCAGGTTCCAGTGCACGACGTGCCAGCCCCCCGTGCCGAGGCCGAGCTCGACGGCGGTGGTGTTGACCACCACCTCGTCGCCCACGGCCACCGGCCCGACGGCGGCGGTGAGGCAGTAGGCCCGCCCGCCGTCGTCGAGGGCCACCCGCTGCAACCCGTCGCGCTCGGCCAGCACCTCGCGCACGACGGCGGTGCGGAACGACGGCACGTCACAACCCGGCCAGGCCGGCCAGCAGCGCCAGCCGCTCGTCCGGGTCGAGGCTGGCCCACACCGGTGCCGCCCGGCGGTCGGTGTCGTCCTCGATCCGCCGACGGCGCTCGTCCCACGGCGCCGCCACCACCTCCTCGACGGTGAGACCGGCGGCCGCCCAGGCGGCGGCGTGGGCGTCGGCGCGGTGGTAGCGCAGGGCGGCCAGGTGGGTCCACAGCACGAAGGCGGCGCAGGCGGCGGGCGGCAGGGGCGAGTCGGCGGCGAGGGCGAACGCCGCGCCCCCGCTCCCCCGTCCCGCCTCCACCGCTCGGGCTGCGAGCGCGTCCAACCCGGGCACGGTCGCCGCCCGGTACGCCCACCGCTCGGCGATGACGGCCTCGAAGGCGGCCACGAGGTCGGCGACCAGGGCCCGCCCCGCCGGCGTCGCCACCAGTTCGCCCGCCGGGGTCACGCAGAGGCGCCCGTGCCCGACCTGAACCTCGACCTCACGGTCACGGTCGGGCACGTAGCGGGCGATGGCGTCGTAGGCGGCCCGGGCCACCGGGAGGCCGGCCATGAACGGCAGGCGCAACTCGACCAGCGAGCCGATCGGCCCCGCGACCCCGTGGCGTCGCTTCACCGCCGCGATGCGCTCCGCCGCCCCCAGGTGCACGGCGATGACGACCCGATCGACGGCCGGGGCGATCAGGGCGGCAAAGCGCGCTGGATCCTCCAGCCCCGTCACCAGGGAACCGTCACAAGGAGGCGATGAGCTTTTCGACCCGTTCGTCGCGGGACTTGAACGGGTCCTTGCACAGCACCGTGCGCTGCGCCTGGTCGTTCAGCTTCAGGTGCACCCAGTCGACCGTGTAGTCGCGCTTGCGCTCCTTGGCCCGGCGGATGAACTCGCCCCGCAGACGCGCCCGGGTGGTCTGGGGCGGGGTGTCCATGGCGGTGTCGATGTCGCCGTCGGTGCACATCCGCTCGATCAGCCCACCGGCCTGCATCCGGTAGAAGAGCCCCCGGTGGCGGCTGACGTCGTGGTACTGCAGGTCGAGCAGGGCCACCTTGGGGCTGCCCAGGGGCAGGTCGTGCTTGGCCCGGTAGGCCTCGATGAGCTTGTACTTGATCACCCAGTCGACCTCGCGGTCGAGCTTCAGGGGGTCGCTCTCGATGGCCGTGATGCAGTGCTCCCACATGCCCAGGGCCCGTTCCTCCAGCGGTGAGAGACCCTTGGCGTCGGCGTAGCGCAGGGCCCGCTCGAGGTACTCCCGCTGGATGTCGAGGGCCGACACCTCCCGCCCGTTGGCCAGGCGCACCTTGCGCCGGCAGGTCATGTCGTGGCTGATCTCGCGGATGGCCCGGATGGGGTTCTCCAGGGTCATGTCCCGCAGCACCACCGTCGGGTCCTCGAGCATGCGCAGCAGGATCGACGTGGCCCCCACCTTGAGGAACGTCGTGTACTCGCTCATGTTCGAGTCGCCCACGATGACGTGCAGCCGCCGGTAGCGCTCGGCGTCGGCGTGGGGCTCGTCACGGGTGTTGATGATCGGGCGGCTGCGGGTGGTGGCCGAGCTCACACCCTCCCAGATGTGCTCGGCCCGCTGGGCGATGCAGTACATGGCCCCCCGGGCCGTCTGCAGCACCTTGCCGGCGCCGGCGTAGATCTGGCGGGACACGAAGAACGGGATGAGCACCTCGGCGTAGTGCCCGAAGTCGTCCCGGCGGCTGGTGAGGTAGTTCTCGTGGCAGCCGTAGGAGTTGCCGGCGGAGTCGGTGTTGTTCTTGAACAGGTAGATGACGCCGCGGATGCCCTCTTCCCGCAGGCGCTGCTCGGCCGACACCAGGAGTTGCTCGAGGATGCGCTCGCCCGCCTTGTCGTGCACGACGAGGTCGTAGATCGAGTCGCACTCGGGGGTGGCGTACTCGGGGTGGGAGCCGACGTCGAGGTAGAGGCGGGCGCCGTTGGCCAGGAAGACGTTCGACGAGCGCCCCCAGCTGACCACGCGGCGGAACAGGTAGCGCGCCACCTCGTCGGGACTGAGGCGGCGCTGGCCCCGCAGCGTGCACGTGACCCCGTACTCGTTCTCGAGCCCGAAGATGCGCCGCTCCACGCCCGGCACGGTACCGGCTTCGCGCCGCCGGTTCGACTCCCAGTTGCGACCCGAGGTGTTCCGGGCCGGGCCCGGATGTTACGTTCGCGTGTCCCCTGACCAGCCCCGAGGCGGTTCGCCGGTGCCCTCGAAGCCCCCGCCCCTCATCCGAACCGTCCCACCGCCCGGCGACCAGCCCCGCTCGTTCGCCACCCGCTCCCGGCCCCACGCGCCGGGGCATCCCTCGCTGCGGGGGCCCCGCATCTACGCCCCCTCGTCGTCGTACCGCTTCCACCGGCGCGGGTCGGGCCGCGTCCGGGTGCTGATCGCCCTCGGGGTCGTGGTGGTGCTGGCGGCGGCCGGCTGGTTCATCCGCCAGCAGCTCCACCTCACCACCGAGATCGAGGGCATCGAGGCGGGCGCCCAGCTCCGCCCGGAGGCCGCCGCCGGGCGGGAGGTGCGCTGGCGGGTCGACCCGGCCTCCTCGGCCACGGCCGCCCAGGTGCGCTTCGACGGCAGCCCGGTCACCGATGCCGTCATCGCCGACGGCACCGTCGCCTGGCGGCTGCCGCCCGAGGTCGCCGTAGGCGACCACACGCTGGCCCTCACCGTCGACCGGGCCGTCGTCATCGGCCGCACCACCCGGACCTGGACGTTCACCGTGGATGCCACGCCGCCCGGCCTGCAGGTCACCCCACCAGCGGCGGTCGCCATCGACCAGCCGGTCACGGTGGAGGGAGTGGTCGAGGGCGGATCCATCCTCGCCCTGGCCGGCCAGCCCGTCGCCCTGGAGGAAGGGCGCTTCCGGATCGAGTTCCCGGCGCCCCCGCCCGGCCCGCTCCAGTTCGTGGCGACCGACGCGGCCGGCAACGCCACCACCCTGGAGGTCCAGGTCCCGGTCGCCCGACCACGCACCGCGGCGGTGCACATGCGCGCCGAGGACTGGGCCAACCCGGCGGTGAAGGCGCCGATCGACGCCCTGATCGCCGCGGGCAAGATCAACGCCGTCGAGCTCGACGTGAAGGACGAGAACGGCCTGATCGGCTACCAGTCGCAGGTGGCCATGGCCCGCGACATCGGCGCCGTCACCGACCACTACGACGCCCGCGCCGCCCTGGACGAGCTCCACGGCAAGGGCGTGCGGGTGATCGGGCGCATCGTCGCCTTTCGGGATCCGGTGCTGGCCCGGGCGGCCTGGGACCGCGGGTTTCGAGACGCCGTGCTGCAGACGCCCACCGGCGAGATGCTGGGGGCCTACGGCGGCTTCACCAACTACGTGAACCCCACAGTGCGGCAGTACAACCTCGCCCTCGCCGCCGAGGCCGCCGACCTGGGGTTCGACGAGATCCTGTGGGACTACATCCGCCGGCCCGAGGGTTCGCCCGAGACCATGGTGGTGCCCGGGCTGGGCAGCGGCGCGTCCTCTGACTACATCGTCAGCTTCCTCGCCGAGGCCCAGGCGATCCTGCGGCCCAAGGGGAAGCGCCAGGGGGCGTCGGTGTTCGGCATCGCCGCCAGCCGGCCCGATTCGATCGCCCAGGACATCCCCCGGTTGGCCGCGCACGTCGAGTACCTGGCGCCCATGCTCTACCCGTCACACTGGAACAAGGGCGAGTACGACGTGGCCGATCCCAACGGCGACCCGTACTCGATCGTGAAGGCGTCGCTGGCCGACTTCCAGCGGGTGACGTCGGGCATGCCCGTGGCCCTGGTGCCGTGGCTGCAGGACTTCGACCAGGGCCTCGACTACGGGCCCGTGCAGGTGCAGGCCCAGATCCAGGCGGCGGTCGACCTCGGCGTGCCCGACTACCTGTTGTGGAACCCCGAGTCGGAGTACGACGCCGACGGCCTGGCGCCCCTGGCGCCGGCGGGGGGCGGCGGTGGCTGAGGTCCGGATGGTGAACACCGCCACCGTCGCAGGGGGCGACGGTGGCTGAGGTCCGGATGGTGAAGGCGGCCACCGCGGCCGACGGTTTCGAGGCCAAGCTCATGGCCGCCCGCCTCGGGTCCGAGGGCCTCATCTGGGAGCTGCGAGGCAGCGTGGACGGCCCCTACCCCCTCGGGCCGGTGGACGTCCTGGTGGAGGCCGACCGCCTCGACGAGGCCCGCGAGCTGCTGGCCGTCA
>JBIOZN010000370.1:0-3629 GCA_044871175.1 Acidimicrobiales bacterium
CAGTCGGTGATGTCGTCGCCCTTGAACCAGATGCGCCCGCCGGTGACCTCGTACTCGGGGCTGCCCAGCAGGGTGGTGGCCAGCGTCGACTTGCCCGAGCCGTTGGGGCCCATGATGGCGTGGATCTCGCCGGGCTCGACCGTCAGGTCGACGCCCCTGAGGATCTCGTCCTCCCCTTCGGCCGGCCGGGCGCGCAGGCCTTCGATCCGGAACAGCTCGCTCACGGCGCCCAGTGTATTTGCACTACGCCGATAGGGGAAACCTCTCGCCCGGCAGCCGCCGGGAGCGTTGGGTCACTTTTGGGTGCGATACGACGCGAAACTGACCCAACGCTCGGGGTTCAGTGGTCGCGGAGGTCTTCCTTCCACGTTCGGAACCGGGTGTGGCGGTTGCCGGTGGGACCGGTGCCCTCGCCGGTGCCGTCGGGGAACAGGCGGAACACGAGGGCGCGGTCGAGGTCGTCGGCCCGGGCGGCCCAGTAGCGGGCGTCCGCCCGGGATGCCGGCCCGGCGCGCCACAACAGCCAGGGCCCGATGCGCCGCTTGTAGGTAGCCACGGGCCGCCCCGGGAGATCGTCACCCAGCCCCAGCAGCGAGGCTGGTGCCTCGTGCCAGGCCGTCGCCGGGATGTTGCGATCCCGGATGGGTGTCTCGGGCAGGTCGGCGGTGGTGACCGGCGTGGGGTCGAGGGGCCGCTCGTCGGCGGGCAGCGGCGGCCCGGGCACCCGCTCGGTCACCAGCCCCGGGCGATCCACTCGTCGAGATGGGGCTTCTCGGTGCCGATGGTGGTGTCGGCACCGTGGCCGGGCAGCACTCGGGTGTCGTCGGGCAGGGTGAACAGCCGGCTCTCGATCGAGCGGATGATCGTGGGGAAGTCGCCCCCCGGGTACTTGGTGGCGCCGGGCCCGCCGGGGAACAGGGTGTCGCCGCTGAACAGGATCGGCGAGCCCTCGACCATGAAGCAGATCGATCCGGCCGTGTGGCCGGGCGTGGTGATCCCGGTGAGGCGCACCCTGCCCACCTCCACCACCTGGTCGTCGCTCACGAACACGTCGTAGCCGACGTCTTTGAGCATGGGCGCGTCGGCGGCGGTGACGGCCACCTCGTAGCCCGCCTCCCGCATGGCGGGCACGGCCTGGATGTGGTCCCAGTGGCCGTGGGTCTCCAGCACCCGGCGCACGTTGAGGCGCTGGGCCAGCGGTAGCAGCTGGTCGTGCTCGTTGGCGGCGTCGAGCAGCACGGCGTCGCCGGTGTGCCGGCAGCGCAGCACGAAGACGTTGTTCTCGTACGGGCCGACCACCACCTTGTGGATCTCGACCTGGTCGTCGGCGTAGTGCAGGGTCACCCCGCCAGTCTGCCGCCCGCCGGCGCACGTGTGCCCGCCTCCTGGGCGACGCGGGCCCGGTCACGGCCCGGGCGATCGGGGGACGGTCGGTCCGACGAACGCAATGGGGCCGGCCACCGCCGTCGCCGCTCCCACCAGCAGCACCACGGCGGCGGCGGCCAGCAGCCGGACCACCCCCACGCGCTGCCCGAGCGTGCGGGCCACGTCGTCGCCGAGGGCTAGGGCGTTCAGGCCTGGCCCGCAGGCCAGGGCGAGCGCCCCGCCGTCCAGCTCGGGCGCCGGGTCCTCGGCCGGCGCCTCGGCCGCCCCCGCCGGCCTGCCGGTGATCCTGGTGGACGACACCGGGCGCCAGGTCACCGTCTCCTCCACCGAGCGGATCATCCGCTCGCCTCGTCACCGCAGCCGGCGAGTGCGACCCCGCCGATGACCGCACGCGCCATCGCCAGGCGTCGGGAACGCGGCATGGGCCCGCACAACAGTCAACCTCCGGACCTTTTAGAGTGAGGCGACCTCGAAGCCCAGCGCGAGGGCGACGGCGAGCTGGCGGGGGTCGAACGTGCAGAACGTGAGGGGCCGGGGGAGCCGGTCGGCGGCCGCCAGGTGGATGGCGTCGGCCACTCGCACCGGCTGCCCCCGGCCCAGCTCGGCGGCCCGGTCGAGACAGCGGTCGTCCACAGGCACGACGTGCACCCGCTGCCAGTCGTCGTGCAGGGCGCGGCGCAGGTCGTCCCGGCTGGCCTCGTCGACGTCGAGGCGTTCCACCGCCAGCAGGGCCTCGGTGAGGGCGAGGGCCGAGGCGCACCAGTCGTGCTCGGCCGCCATCGCCTCCAGCACGACCGCCCGGTGGCGTCCCGAGACGAAGCGGCCCAAGAGCGCGGTGGTGTCGAGGGCGAGGGTCACGAGCGCCGCTCAGCCGCGCAGCTCGGCCAGGACGCGGTCGAGGCGGCTGCCGGCCCACAGGTCGACCGTCAGGGCGGGCGGTGGGCGATCGTCCCGGCGAGCCCGCACGAGCAGACCTCGCGCGGCCAGGTCGTCGAGGGTCGGCGGCCCCGTCACCGGTTCGAGTGGCCCCAGTTGGGCCACGGGCCGGCCGTCGACGGTGATGACGATGCGCTCGCCCGACCCCGCCCGGCGCACGGCGTCGGCGGTGGCGTTGCGGAGCTGGCGCACGCCCAGACGGTCGGTCACAACCGGGACTGTAGCACCGGTGTACACACGGTGACTGGCACAGGGTCGGCGGCCGGGTCACCATGGCGGCATGGATTTCGCCTTCAGTCCCGAGCAGGAGGAGCTGCGCCGCACCGTGCGCTCGTTCCTCGAGCAGAAGTCACCCGAGTCCGAGGTCCGCCGCCTCATGGAGACCACCGAGGGTTACGACCCGGCGGTGTGGAGCCAGATGGGCGAGCAGCTCGGCCTCCAGGGCCTCGCCATCCCGGAGGAGTACGGCGGGTCGGGGTACAGCTACATCGAGCTCGGCGTGGTGCTGGAGGAGATGGGGCGGGCGCTGCTCTGCGCTCCCTACTTCTCGACCGTCGCGCTGGCCGCCAACCTGCTGCTGCAGTCGGGTGACGACGCCGCCAAGAAGGACTACCTGCCCGGCATCGCCACCGGCGAGACCATCGCCACGGTCGCCTTCACCGAGCCGTCCGGGCGTTGGGACGAGGAGGGCATCACCATGGAGGCCACCCAGTCGGGCGACGGCTGGAAGCTGAACGGCACCAAGAGCTTCGTGCTCGACGGCCACACCGCCTCACTCGTCCTCGTGCTGGCCCGCACCGGTGCCGGCGTGACGGCGTTCGCCGTGCCGGGCGACGCCGCCGGGCTCGCCCGCACCCCGCTGTCGACGATGGACCAGACCCGCAAGCAGGCCAAGCTCGAATTCGCCGACGTCCCCGCCCGCCTGGTGGGCACCGAGGGCGCCGGCTGGACGGCGATGAACACGACGCTCGACCTGGCCGCCGTCGCCCTGGCCGCCGAGGAGGTGGGTGGCGCGCAGAAGGTGCTGGAGATGGCGGTCGAGTACGCCAAGGTGCGGGTCCAGTTCGGCCGGCCCATCGGGTCGTTCCAGGCCATCAAGCACAAGTGCGCCGACATGCTGCTGGAGGTCGAGTCGGCCAAGTCGGCCGCCTACTACGGCATGTGGTGCGCGGCGGAGATGAACGACGAGCTGCCCTCGGTGGCCAGCCTGGCCAAGGCGTACTGCTCGGAGGCGTACTTCCACGCCGCCGCCGAGAACATCCAGATTCACGGCGGCATCGGCTTCACCTGGGAGCACCCCGCCCACC
>JBIOZN010000371.1:0-2097 GCA_044871175.1 Acidimicrobiales bacterium
CAGCTGGCCACGTAGGGCGGGGTGCACGTGTGCTCGCGGTCGACGTCGACGTCGACGTAGTGCTGGAGGAAGGCGTCGAGGTAGTCGCCGAGGCGCCCGTTCCAGCCGGGCACGGGAGTGTCGGCCCACCCGGTGTCGTTGTCGTCAGCCGGGAGGCCACCGTGCCACCACACCACCGCCGGTGTGGTGACGGCGGCCGGCCGGTTGGACGAGAGGATCTGGCGGATCGCGGTGTCGAGCACGTGGCGGCGCTGCTCGGGGGTGGAGGCGCCGTAGAGGATCGGGGCGTCGACGGTGGTCGTCACGGGTTCCCCCTCGGCGTCGACAACGGGCTGCCCGTCGTCGTCGAGGACCGGGGTCGAGGTGGTGGTGACCATGCCGGCCTGGGCGCTGTAACGGTCCCAGTGGGCGGCGGTGACCGGCTCGGCGGTGAGATCGGCCATGGTGGCGGCGACCCATTCGGGGTCGGGGTAGGCGTAGGCGCACGCCGCCGCGGCGCCGATGAGCGCGCCGCTAGTGGTGGTTGCGCTGCCGGCGCCAAGGGCTGCCAACGATGCCATGCAGCCGACCGGTGCGAAGAGGACGGGGACGGCCGCGATCACGAGTTTGCGCACCCCTGTAGACGTCAAGTGCCGGGGAGGTCCTGGACAGGGGAAGGTGTCCAAGGCGGGAACGGATTGGGGCGTCTACAGGTGAGCGCCGGGGAAGTGCCCCGGGCCGACCTGAACCGAGAGGGGTCCCCCCGATGTCGATCTTGTCGAGCGTGGCCGTCGAGGTGGCCAACCTTGTTGGCGCCGTGACCGACCCGGATGCGAATGCGCCGGCCGAGCTGAAGGAGCGGGTGGAGACGGCCCTCGGCCTGATCAAGTGGGGGTCGCTGATGGCGGTGCTGGGGATCCTGTTGGCATCCGGCGGGATGGTGGTGGCCGGTGACCGCGGGTATGGCGGCGGAATCTCGCCGGAGCTGAAGTCGAAGCTGATGGGGTCGGGGGTTGCCCTGGTGATCATCGGGTCGGCAGCCGCGATCGTGGACTTTCTTGCGTGATCGGTTTCTCGCTGAACCCGATCAACTGGGTGACCTCGGCGGCCGGTGCCGTGCTCGGCACCGCCGGTGGCGCGGTGATCGACGCCATCGTCGGCTGGATCGAGAGCGGCTTGGCCTACATCGCCGGGGAGGTCGCGATGCGACTGAGCGACCTGAGCGCGGGCTCCTTCGACGAGACTGCGCTCGAGCTGGCCGGGCGGGCCAAGTGGGTCGCGCTGGTGTTGGTGGTCGGGTCGATGTTCGTGTCGGCGGCGGGTGCGGTGCTGAGCCGCGACGGTTCGATCGGCGACACCGTCAAGGAGATCCCGCTGACGCTGGCGTTCCTGGCGATGTGGTGGGTGGCGGCGACCACGGTGGCGACAGCCCTGTCACACCTCACCGCCTGGTTCCTGAGCGACGCCCTGCTGGACGCCATGCGTTCGGGGCTGGTGATCGACGCCGGTGTCAACTCGTTCGTACGAGCCGTGATCGGCGTGTTGATGGTCATCTTCCTGCTCGTCTTCTACGTCGAGTTGTTGGTGCTGAACCACATGGTCACGATCGGTGTGATCGTCGGCCAGGTCGCGATCGGACTGCGCCCGTCGCGTGGCACCCGGGGCGTGTCGGGTCAGATGGTCCGCAACCTCGTCGCCCTGGCAGCAGGGCCGCCGTTGGCGACGCTGTCGTTGGCGCTCACCGTGGGCAACGCGGGCGAGTCGGCGGGGTCGCTGTTGCCGTCGTTGACGGCGCTCGCCGGACTCGTGGTGTCGGTGCTGGCGCCGCTGTTGGCGTCGAGGTTCTTGCCGTTGGGCGGTGACGGTGGGAACCCGGCGCGGGCGCTGATCGGCGCCGGCGTCCAGATCGCCGGGGCGGTAGCGGGCGGCGCGATGGCCGCCCGCGGGGCCGCCGGCCCGGCGCCGGGCGGCGGACAGGCCGCCTACGCGATCAGCGGCCCCGGCCCCTCCGGCGGTGGCGGCGGGGTCGCGCCGCCGGGCGGATCCGGTAGCGGCGGGTCCGGTGGCGGCCCCGCGCCGGGCGCGCCCAGGGGGCAGGCCACCAGCGCGCCGGCGGTG
>JBIOZN010000372.1:0-16622 GCA_044871175.1 Acidimicrobiales bacterium
GGTGGCCGTGCTCGACGCCGCCGGCGGGCTCGACGCCGCCGTCCCGCCCGAGCCCGCCGGGCCGCCGGTCGGTGCGGCGCACACCATCACCGCCGACCCCGCGCCAATGGCTGCGCCGGCCTACGGAGGCGGCGTCTTCGACTGGCTCCCGGACGGGTCCGGCCTCGTGTACGCGGCGCGCGAGGGCGACCTGTGGGAGATCCGGGTGGCCGGCGGTCCCGCCCGCCGGCTCACCAACCACGGGCCACGCGCCCGGGCCGCGGCCCCGGCGGTGGCCCCTGACGGCCACGGCGTCGCCTACGTCGTCGACCAGCGCGACGTCGCCGTCGTGGCGCGCGACGGGCGCTGGCCCGTCCGCCTCTCGGCGGGCGCCGACTTCTGTGTCGACCCGGCCTGGACGGCCGACGGGCGTGTGGTCTGGCAGGAGTGGGACGTGCCCGCCATGCCGTGGGACGCCAGCCGCCTCGTGGCCGCCCGCGGCGACGGGGGAGGCGACGTGGAGTGCGTGCATGCGCCCGCCGGTGCGTCCGTGCAACAGCCTCGCCCGGCACCGGGGAGCGGCCGGCTGGCCTGCGTGAGCGATGAGTGGGGCTGGGCCAACGTCACGATCCTCACGCCCGACGGCCCCGCCTGTCGCCTCGTGGCCGACGCGCACGAGCATGCCGGCCCCACCTGGGGATACGGGCAGCGGACCCTGGCGTGGTCCCCCGATGGCGAGCAGGTGGCGTTCAGCCGCAACGAGGACGGGTTCGGGCGGCTCTGCGTGGCCGACGTGCGCACCGGCGCGGTCACCACGGTCGCCCGTGGCGTCCACGGCAACCTCACGTGGGCCGGGGAGCGCCTCGCCGCCCTGCGGTCTGAGGCGCGCACGCCCACCCAGGTCGTGGTCTACGACACCATCACGTGGGCCCGCACCGTGGTGGCCGTCGGCCCCGTGGCCGGGTTCGAGGCCGCCGACCTCCCCGAGCCGGAAGCGTTCACGGCATCGGCCCCGGACGGCGCCACCCTCCACGCCCGGTGGTACCCGCCCGCCGGCGCCACCGGCGATCGCCCGGTGCCCACGATCGTCTGGGTCCACGGCGGCCCGACGGACCAGTGGGCGGTGACCTTCCGCCCCCGGCTCGCCTACTTCGCCGTACGGGGCTGGGCGACGCTGGTGCCCGACCACCGGGGCTCCACGGGGCACGGGCGCGCCTATGCCCAGGCGCTGCGCGGCCGCTGGGGCGAGCTCGACGTCACCGACTGCGCCACCCTCGTCGACGCCGCCGTCGCCGCCGAGCGCGCCGACCACCGGCGGCTGGTGGCCATGGGCGGGTCGGCGGGCGGGTTCACCGTGCTCAACCTCCTGGCCCGCGAGCCTGACCGCTTCGCCGCCGGCGTCGCCCTCTACCCGGTCACCGACCTCCTCGATCTCACCGAGCGGACGCACCGGTTCGAGGGCCACTATTGCGACAGCCTGGTGGGCCCCCTGCCCGAGGCCGTCGACCACTACCGCGCCCGCTCGCCCATGGCGGTGGCCGAGCGCATCACCGCGCCGTTGCTCGTGTTGCACGGCGCCGATGACGAGGTCGTGCCGGCGGCGCAGGCCGACGCCTTCGTCGCTCGGCACCGCGCCGCCGGAGGCGTGGTCGAGCATCACTGCTACGACGGCGAGGGCCACGGCTGGGGACGCCCCGAGACCGTCGTCGACGAGCTCGAACGCATCGAGCACTTCCTCGAACGCCACGCCCGCCGCTGGCGAGCGGCGTGAGCTCGGAGCCGAAAGGGTCGACGGCATGAGCATGAGCCTGCGGGGCAAGCGGTGCCCGGTGTGCGAGGAGTGGTATGCCGACTGGGCCACCCGGTGTCCCGTGTGCGGCGTCGCCCTCGAGCACGGCGACGAGGCCGCCACCGAGACCGACACCGGCCCCGACGAGCTCGGCTCCGGCCCTGACGAGCTGGGCGCCGATGCCGACGACCTCGATGCCGGTGTGGGCGGCGGGCCCGACCGCGGTATCGGAGCGAATGCCAGCGCCGATGGCGCCGCCGGCGCCGGCCGGGCCCGGCGTCTCGATGACGTCGACATCGCGGCCCTGCCCGAGGAGGAGCAGCTCGTGTACGAGCTCGCCTCCTGGTCGCTCACGATGCGGGCCGAGCTCGCCGCTGCGCTGGCCGAGGCCGAGGTGCCGCACGCCTGGGACGGCACGGACCTGCTCGTGCACCTCGACGACGAGCGCGAGGTGGACGCCATCACCGAGCGCATCGAGATCGAGTTCGGGTACGCCTCGGCCGACAGCGCGCCGACCGAGCCCGTCGACCTTGGGTCACCCTGGCCCGAGGGCACCGAGCTGCTCGAGTACGACGTGGGGCCGTGGTCGTCGTCGCTGCGGTCCGCCCTGCTGGGCCAGCTCGACCTCGCAGGGGTGCCGCGCCGGCTCCAGGGCAGCACGGTGATCGTGCGCGCCGAGGACGAGGCCGCCGTCGAGGCCGCCATCGACCGGGTCACCGAGGTCGCGGCGCTCGGGTCCACCGCCGACCTCGACGAGGCCGCCCTCGAATCCGAGGGCGATGACCCGGCGGTCGACTCCCCGGCGGCGGCCATGTCGGACCTCTTCCTCGCCGCCGACCGGTTGCAGCACGATCCCGACGACCGCGAAGGGCTCCGCCTCCTCACCGGCGCGCTGGACGGGCTCGACGCCGACGTCCCGCCGTTCGGGGTCGACGCCGGCGCCTGGCAGCAGGTGACGGCGGCCGCCGAGGCCCTGGCCGACGCAATAATCGGCGAGGCCGAGGACGAGCCGGGCGAGGACGCCGACGAGGCGCTGGTCGACGAGGACGCAGACGACGAGAGGGTCGGCGACGAGGCCGCCGCCGAGGCGATTGCCGAGGACGAGGACGCGGGTGGCGACGAGCTCGACGCCGAGGTGGCCGCCGACGAGCTCGACGAGGGTCTGGTCGTCACCCGCGCCCGGCGCCTCCGGGTACTCCTGCGCCCCCTGGTTTGACGCCTGTCTGGGCGCACCAGGAACTCTCGGCGCTTCCCGCCATATGTGGCGGAATTGGCGCCGAGACGTCGGCCGTCCGAGGGTGCAGGGCCGGCAAGACTGCTCCGGACGCGCCGACACCACGGGCGCAGGGCTCGCTGGCGGCCCGTCGCCCTCCCCCCGGTAGGTTCGATGATGTGCTGCTGGCCGAGCTGGAGGTGTTCCACACCAAGCCCATCCAGCCGACGCGCCGTATCGCCCTGGGCAACCTTGCCCTGCCCGTGGAGCCGCCGCCCGGCTTCGGGGGGGTGCTGCTGGGCGGGGTCGTCGCCGCCCACATCGAGCGGATCGACGTCGACCTGGTCCCCGACCTGCACCGCCTGGTCACCGAGGTCGCCCGGGGCCAGCGCATCCTCCAGCCCCGGCTGCGCCACCGCTACCAGGTCGACCGGGTCGGGCTGGCCGCCAGCGTGCACCGCCTGGTGGGCCACGGGGAATCGGTGTCGTTCCAGTTCGCCCACACCGGGACGCCCTTGGTGCAGGTGCTGGGCGCCATCTACGCCGCCGAGCGCATGAGCTACGCACTGCGCCAACCGCTGGCCGACGTCCTGCACAAGGCCATGCGCTGGCGCGGCCCCATCGGGCCCGCGCTCATCGGCCATCTCACGGGCGTCAGCGGCATCCGGGCCGAATCGATGGCCGCCCTGCTCGACCCCCGGGCCTGGGCGCTGGGCGTGCTCGGCTTTCCCACCGACGCCGCGCGGGTCGGGCACCGGCAGGTGATGCGCCACTTCCGCAACCGCTTGCGCGAGGTGCACCCCGACCACGGAGGCGACGAACGGGAAGCGAGCAAGCGCATCGGCGATCTGGCCGAGGCCCGGCGCATCCTCCTCGGGTAGGGCGACAGTGGCGGGGCGATCGCCGGCACCCGCCGTGGGCGCCCTGTTGCTGGCTCCGGGCGCCAGCGCCTCGCGTGACCACCACACCCTCGTCGCCATCGAGGCGGCCGTGGCGCCCCTGCCGGTGGCCCGCATCGACTTCCCCTACCGCCGGGCCGGCCGGCGAGCACCCGACCGCGCCCCGGTGCTGGTGGCCAGCGTGGTCGAGGAGGCGGGCGCACTGGCGCACCGCAGCGGCGTCGCTCCGGAACGCGTCGCCCTGGGCGGCCGGTCGATGGGCGGGCGCATGTGCTCGATGGCGGTCGCCGAAGGGCTCCCGGCCGCCGCCCTCGTCCTGGTGTCCTACCCCCTGCACCCGCCCGGGCGCCCCGATCGCCTGCGCACCGAGCATCTGCCCGGCATCGCCGTGCCGTGCCTGTTCGTGCACGGCACCCGCGACCCTTTCGGGTCCCCGGCCGAGCTCGAAACGGCTACCGCCACCATCACGGGTCCCGTCACCCACGAGTGGGTCGACGGCGGCGGCCACGAGCTCAAGGGGGCCGATGCGCGAGTGGCGAGGGCGGTGGCGACGTGGCTGCGAGGGCTGAAGGCGCCGGCTCACCATCGCCCGCCACGTTCGCGCCCGGCCCGGCGACGGCCCGACGATCCTGAGGGTTGAGGTCGTCGAGGTCGTGGTGCGCCGTCTCGGGGAAGCACACGATGACGAGGATGGCCACGACCGCGGGGCCGAGGGCGAGCAGCGCCATCACCGGGCCGTAGTCCACGTCGCGGTCGAGCAGCGCGCCGGCCAGCAGCAGCCCCACGCCCGAGCCGGCCAGCGAGGCCGCCGAGATGATCCCGGCCGCCGCCCCCCGCCGGCCCGTCGGGAACAGCTCGGCGCCGTAGACGGCCAGCGCCGGGACGGCGGCGCCGCCCACCACCGCGCCGAGCAGCGACGCCACCCACAGGCCGCCGCCGCCCAGGAAGAACGTGAGGGCGGTGAAGAACGCGCCGCCGGCGGTGGCCACCGCGCCCACCACCCGGCGGCCCCGGCGGTCGGCCAGCCGCCCCCCGGCGATGATCCCGACGCCTCCCGGGGTGTTGGTGACCAGCGTGAAGGCCGAGATGCGGGCGGCCGAGTAGCCCCGCACGTCGCGCAGGTAGCGGTTCTGGAAGAAGCTGGCCGGCGCCACCAGCAGGTTGACGAGGAACGCCGACACCGCCATCAGCACGAGGCGGCCGCGGTCCATCACGGGCGCCACCGCGTGGGGCGCCTCGAAGCGCCGGCTCTCGGGCAGCCGGCGACGCAGCTCCCAGGCGATGGCGAGGAAGGCGAGGGGCAGGACGTAGACGAGGCGCCACGCCCACGGCGCCAGGTCGGCGAGCGGCAGGGCCATGACGCAGATGCCGGCGCCCAGCCCGGTGCTCATGGCCAGGACGCTGGCGGCGTAGGCGCGTGAGTTGCGGGGCACCTCCTCGGCCGCCACCACGCCCACCACCAGGCCGAGGGCGATGGCGACGGGCCGCCCGAGTGTCTGGGTGGCGGTGAGCCAGGCGAAGCTGGGCGCGACCGCGCCGAGCGTGCACAGGACGGGCGCCAGCCCGGCGGCGAGCACGAGCATGGCGCGCCGGCCCCGGCGGTCGGCCAGCAGGACCAGCGCCATCGAGAACACGATCCCCAGGCGCACGACCGTGCCGGCCACGCCTTGGGCGCCGGCGGATACCCCGAAGTCGTCGGCCGCGAAGTTGACGGTCTGGGTGAACAGCGTGTTCAGGTAGCCGACGATGAGCGTGGCCAGGGCCAGCAGGGCCAGCGCACGCGAGGCCCGCCGGTCGAGGCGGTCGGGTGGCGCCCACCACAGCAGGCGCGCCGGGGGATCGGCCCCCGCCGCCAGGGCCCGGCGCACGAGCGGGGTGAAGAGCCAGCGCACGTAGGGCGTGGCCACCCGGAACTCGATCGTCTCCACGACGGCGCCGTGGTCGCACACGACGGTGCGGCGGTAGCAGTCGAAGGCGCCGTCGATGGCGACCAGCGCGCCGTCGCCGGCCGGGGCCTCGAGGACGATGTCGTCGCGAGGCTCAGCCAGCCGAGCGGCCAGCGCCGCCTCGGTGCCGGGCGCCGTCGCGTGGCGACGCACGACCCGGGGCACGGTCGGAGCATAGGAGTCGGGGGCGCGATCGCGACCGGCGCGACCGGCGGCGCGAGGCCCGGCGCGGCGGTGGCGCGACCGCGACGGGCGCGGCCGGTACGGTGGTCCTCCCGATGGACCGGATCGTGGTGCGGGCCGGCCGGCCGCTCGAGGGCGTGCTGCGCGTCGGCGGGGCCAAGAACTCGGTGCTCAAGCTCATGGCGGCGTGCGTGCTGGCCGAGGGCCGCTACCACCTGCGGGACGTCCCCGCCATCGTCGACGTCACCATCATGAGCGACATCCTCGGCTCGATCGGTGTCGCCGTGAGGCGCGACCCGGACGTTCCCGGCGAGCTGGTGGTGGAACGGGCCGCGGCGGTCGGCCACGAGCCCGATCGTCACCAGTACCGGCGCATCCGGGCCTCCACCGCCCTGCTCGGCCCCATGCTGGCGGCCACCGGTGCGGCGGTGGTGACCAGCCCGGGCGGCGACGACTTCGGCGGGCGCCCCATCGACCTGCACCTGCGCGGGCTGGAGGCGTTGGGGGCCACGTTCCGCTTCGAGGGCGACCTGCTCGTGGGTGAGGCCGACGGCCTGGCCGGCAGCGAGGTCGTACTCGAGTTCCCCAGCGTGGGCGCCACCGAGAACATCGTGATGGCGGCGGTGCGGGCCAAGGGCACCACCGTGCTCGACAACGCCGCCCGCGAGCCCGAGATCGCCGATCTGTGCGCCTTCCTCAACGCCATGGGGGCGCGCATCGAGGGCGTGGGGTCGTCCACCTTGGTGGTGCACGGAGTCGACGCCGACGACCTCCACGGTGTCGACCACACCGTCGTGCCCGACCGCGTCGAGGCGGCCACCTACCTGTGCGCCACCGGGGTGGCCGGCGGGCAGCTCCGCCTGCGCAACGCCCGGGCCGACGACATGGCCGTGTTCCTGTCGAAGCTGCGCGCTGCCGGCCTGGAGGTCGAGCCTGCGATCGACGGGCTGGAGGTGGCGGCGGCGGGCACGCCCCGCCCGATCGACGTGGCCACTCTGCCCTATCCCGGTGTGGCCACCGACTACAAGCCGCTGCTCACGGCCATGCTGGCCGTCGCCGGTGGGCGCAGCATCGTCACCGAGAACGTGTTCAACGGCCGGTTCCGGTACCTGGACGAGCTGCGGTTGATGGGAGCCGACATCCGCACGGCCGACCATCACGTCGTCATCCACGGGGTCCCCCGCCTGCGCGGGGCCGACGTCTCGGCCCACGACATCCGCGCCGGCGCCGCTCTGGTGGTGGCGGGGCTGGGCGCCGATGGCACCACCACCATCTCGGGAGCGCACCACATCGACCGCGGGTACGACGACCTGGTGGGCAAGCTGGGCTCGGTCGGTACCGACATCGAGCGCTGCCCCTGATTCGGCGTCAGCCCGGCGGCGGCTCGCCGTGGTCATTGGGCGGAACGGGTTGCTGCTCGGCCCGGCGACGGGCCAGGCGCAGCAGGAACACGATGGCGGCGATGGGCACGAGCACGAGCAGGATCTCGTCCCAGCCGCCCTGGTGGGCGAAGATCACTGCACCACCAGCGTGAGCAGCACGTCCTCGGTCTGGTGGCTCTCCAGCTCGAACTCGCCCGCCTCGTCGGCGGTGAAGCTGATCGTCACCGGTTGTCCGGCGGGTGCGGCCTGCTCGATGTCGTAGCCGTGCAGGTGGTACTCCTCGGCCTGGGGCGCAGTGAGCACGAGGCGCACCTCGCTGCCCCGCGGCACCGTCTCGGTGCGCTGGCCCAGGGTGGTGGCGTCGTCGGTGCCCACGGTGACGCTGATCGTCACCGGCCCGCCGGCGGGGGCGGCAGTGCTGTCGGGGCCGCTCGTCGTCGCCGTCGTGGGGACGGCCGTCGTCACCGGAACCGTCGTGGACGCCGGGGCCGCCGTCGTCATGGTCGTGCGGCTGGCGGTGGTCGACGGAGCCGACGTCGCGGTGGTCGTGGGCACCGCGGTGGCGACGGTGCTGCCGCTGCCCTCGGTGGCCTCGTCGTCGTCACCGCAGCCGGCCAGGGCGACGACCAGCGCCACGGTGACCAGCGCCACCACCAAGAGTCGCAGCCGGTTCACAGGGGTGCGCACGATCTGCTCCATTTCCCGACATGCTAAGGAGGGTCTCCGGGGGGTCCGCCCCCCGGAGGGTCAGCATGCAGGGTCGCCCGCCCGCCGCCGGCGGTTCCGGGCTCGAGCAGGAGACAGCACGGTGCGCACGCAAGTCGAGGAGACGATCGAAGCCATCCGGCCGGCGCTGCAGGCCGACGGCGGCGACATCTTCCTGCGCGACGTCGACGAGGGCAGCGGGGTGGTCACCGTCACGCTGGTGGGCGCCTGTGGCACGTGCCCCGTCTCCACCGACACGCTGAAGGCCGGCATCGAACGGATCATGAAGGACCGCGTCGACGGGGTCACCGCCGTCGTGCAGGCGTGACGCCCACGGCCCTCGCGCGCCGCTCGCGCGACCCCGAGGAGCTGTTTGCGGCCGCCCGTGACGGCGACCGGTCGGCCCTGGCTCGCCTGCTCTCGTTGCTCGAGCGCGGGGGCGAGCCGGCGCGCGCCCTGGGCCGCCTCTCCCACCCGCTCGGGGGCGGCACCTACACCGTCGGATTGACCGGCGCGCCGGGGGCGGGCAAGAGCACGCTCACCAGTGCCGTCATCACCCACCTGCGCGAGCGGGAGATCGAGGTGGCGGTGCTGGCCATCGACCCGTCGTCGCCCTTCTCGGGGGGCGCCATCCTGGGTGACCGGGTGCGTATGCAGGACCACGCCACCGACCCGGGCGTGTTCATCCGCTCCATGGCGACGCGCGGCCACCTGGGCGGTCTCGCCCTGGCCACGCCCGAGGCCATCCGGCTGCTCGACGCCGTGGGCAAGCCGTGGGTGCTGGTGGAAACCGTCGGCGTGGGCCAGATCGAGGTCGACATCGCCGGCAAGGCCGACACCACCGTCGTCGTGGTGAACCCGGGATGGGGCGACGCCGTGCAGGCCAACAAGGCGGGCCTCATGGAGATCGCCGACGTGTTCGTCATCAACAAGGCCGATCGCAAGGGCGTGGAGGAGACGCGCCGCGACCTCGAGCTGATGCTCGACCTCACCCACCTGGCCGACAGCGCCTGGCGCCCGCCGATCATCCCCACGGTCGCCCACGCCCCCGAGATCCGGGGGATCGACCAGCTCTGGGACGCGGTCGAGCACCACCGCCGGCACGCCGAGGCCTCGGGGGTGCTCGAGCAGCGCCGGCGCCGTCGCCTGGCCGACGAGCTGCGCGACATCGTGATCACCCGGCTCGACCACCGGGCCCGCCACCTCTGCCGCGGCGAGCGCTACGACGCCCTCACCGCGGCCGTGCTCGACCGCAGCATCGACCCCTGGAGCGCGGCCGACGAGATGCTGGCCGGCATCGGCGCCTGACTGAATCGCCTGCGTCACCGCTGCGTTGACCAACCAACGGACTGGTGACATAAGCGGCCGGAGCGCCCGTCCGGGTACGGTCCGAGGACGTGACCGACCAGTTCGTGAAGCTCGAACGGCGCGACGACGGCGTGGCCGTCGTGCACCTCGACCGGCCCAAGGTGAACGCCCTGAACGGCGCCCTTGTCGACCAGCTCCGGGCGACCGCCGAGGAGCTCACCACCGATCCGCCGGGCGCCGTCGTCGTCACGGGCGGCGAGCGGATCTTCGCCGCCGGCGCCGACATCGCCGAGTTCGGTGGCCCCGACGACGCCGAGATCATCGGCGCCCGCATCCACGCCGCCCTCGACGCCCTGGCGGCCGTGCCCCGGCTGGTGATCGCCGCCGTGGCCGGCTTCGCCCTGGGCGGAGGCTGTGAGGTCGCCCTCGCCTGCGACTATCGCGTCGCCGCCGACACCGCCGTGTTCGGCCAGCCCGAGATCCTGCTCGGCATCATCCCCGGCGGCGGGGGTACGCAACGCCTGCCCCGCCTGGTGGGCCCCGCCCAGGCCAAGGCGATCGTCATCACCGGCCGCCAGGTGAAAGCCGACGAGGCGCGGCGCATCGGACTGGCCGACGAGGTCGTGCCCGTGGCCGAGCTGCACGACCGGGCCCTGGCCCTGGCCGCCGAGGTCGCCCGCGGCCCGCTGGCGGCCCAGGCGTTGGCCAAGCGCGCCGTGGACGACGGGCTGTCGCGTGACCTGGCCGGCGGGCTCGCCCTCGAGCGGCAGTTGTTCGTGGAGGCGTTCCGCACCGACGACAGCCAGATCGGCGTGAAGAGCTTCCTCGAGTCGGGCCCGGGCAAGGCCCGGTTCACCGGCCGATGACGACACCGTCCTACGACGGGCTGGCCGTCGCCGCCGAGGGGTCGATCGGCCGGCTCGAACTGCGCCGCCCCGAGCGGCTCAACGCCCTGTCCCGCACGGTGCTGCGTGACTTGGCCGCGGCGGCCCGCTGGTTCGACACCCAGCGCGCCGTCAAGGTCGTCACCGTCACCGGCGCCGGGCGGGCCTTCTCGGCCGGATTCGACCTCGACGACTTCGCCCATCCCGACCCCGAGCTGCCGATGCGCGAGGTGGGCGACCTCGGCCGCCAGATGGCCGAGGCGGTGACGAACATGCGCGCCCTCACCGTCGCCGCCATCCACGGCCGCTGCGTGGGCGGCGGGCTCGTGCTGGCCGCCGCCTGCGACCTGCGCCTGGCCGCCGACGACGCCGTGTTCTCCATCCCCGAGGTCGACCTCGGCATCCCCCTGGTGTGGGGCGGCATCCCCCGGCTGGTGCGCGAGATCGGGCCGGCGCGCACCAAGGAGCTCGTGCTCACCTGCCGGGAGATGGGCGCGGCCGAGGCGGCCGGCGTGGGCTTCCTCAACCGGGTCATGCCCGCCGCCGAGCTGGCCGGCGCGGTGGACGCGCTGGCCGCCCAGCTGGTCACCAAGTCGACGCTCACCCTCACCGTCACCAAGGGGCACGTGAACGCGGTCGCCGAGGAGATGGCCTCCACCGCCGGCGCCCGACGCGACGGTGACGTGCTGGTGTCGGCCCTGCACGACCCCGAGAGCCGGGCCGCCGGCCAGGCCTACCTCGAGGCGCGAGCGCGCAACCGGCGGCCCCGTTGACCGCGCCGTTTGACCGCTTCAGTCACCGATTTGCACCTCGGCGGTGCAGATCCGTGCCTTGGGCACGGGGAATGTACCTACGGGCTACCTGAGCGCTTCAGTCCAATCCCGCGCTCAGGCCCAGGCGATGACTCCGAGCTCGATGGGGCTGGTGAGGTCGGGGTGGTGAGGAACGACCCGGGCGGTGAAGCCGTAGCGGCCCGCGGTGTCGCAGACGAACGTGCCGATGTAGCGCACCAGGGCGCCGTCGGTGCCGCCCGGCGTGAGCGTGACGGTGGCCGGCGTAACGAGCTCGTCGCCCTGGCCCACCAGGCCGTGCAGCAGCTGTACGGCGACGTCGTCGACAGTGAGCGAGCCGAGGTCGACCTCGACGCTCACCTGGCGCGCCGCGCCCAGCTCGACGGTGGTCGTGTCCGCCTGGACGCTGGCGATGCGCACGCCCCCCCAGGCGTCGAGCACGCGCCGCTTCCACTCCGCCAGCGCCTTGGCCGGCGCCCACCCGTCGGACGCCACGCGCTCGGCGGCGGCGGCCGCCGGCTCGTACAGCTCGGTCGTGTAGTCGCGCACCATGCGGCTGGCGGTGACGAACGGCCCGAGCGTGGCCAGTGACGACTTGACCCGGCGCATCCACCGCCGGGGCACAGGGCCCTCGGTGCGGGTGTAGAAGGCGGGCACGATCTGGTGCTCGATGATGTCGAACAGGCTGTTGGCCTCGAGTTCGTCGCGCCGGGCGTGGTCGTGCTCGGCCTCGGCCGAGGAGATGGCCCAGCCGTTGGTGCCGTCGAAGCACTCGTCCCACCAGCCGTCGAGGATCGAGCAGTTCAGCCCGCCGTTCAGCGCCGACTTCATCCCCGACGTGCCGCACGCCTCCAACGGCCGGCGCGGGTTGTTGAGCCACACGTCGCACCCCTGGTACAGCGCTCGCGCCACCGAGATGTCGTAGTCCTCCAGGAACACGAACCGGTGCCGCACGGGCACCTCCTGGGCGAAGGCCTGGATGTCCTGGATGAACTTCTTGCCCTGGTCGTCGGCCGGGTGGGCCTTGCCGGCGAACAGGAACTGCACCGGGTGGTCGGCCGACAGGAGCAGGCGCTTCAGCCGGTCGGGCTGCGACAGGAGCAGCGTCGCCCGCTTGTAGGTGGCGAAGCGGCGGGCGAAGCCGATGGTGAGCGTCTTGGCGTCGAGCAGCTCCTCGACGTAGGCGAGGTCGCTCACGGACGCCCCCTGGGCGGCCTTGGCCGCCTGCACCTTGTGGCGCACGAAGCCCACCAGCCGGTCTCGGCCCTGCTCGCGCGCCCGCCACAGCTCGTCGTCGCGCACGTCCCGCACGCGGGCCCAGTCGGCCCGGCTGGCCAGGTCCCACTGCGGGCGCACGTGGCGGGTGAGCAGGTCGTCGATCTCGGGCGACACCCACGTCTGGGCGTGCACGCCGTTGGTGACCGCCCCGATGGGCACTTCGTCCTCGGGCACGTCGGGCCACAGGTCGCGGAACATCCGCCGGCTCACGGCCCCGTGCAGCTTGGCCACGCCGTTGGCACGCGCCGCCAGCCGCAAGCCCATCACCGCCATGTTGAACCGGTCCTCGTGATGGTCACCGTGGTGGCCGTGGTCGCCGTGGTCGCCGTGGTCGTGGTGGCCGTCGTGCCGCCTGCGGCCGGGTCGGCGCCCGACGGCGTACAGCTCGTCGAAGGACACCCCGCACTCGGTGGCGAACTCGGTGAAGTACTTGGCCATCAGCTCCCGGGGGAACTGGTCGATGCCTGCGGGCACCGGGGTGTGGGTGGTGAAAACGGTGCCGGCGCGGGCCGCCTCCACCGCCTCGGTGAACGTGAGTCCGTGCTTCACCAACTGGCGGATGCGCTCCAAGCCGAGGAAGCCGGCATGGCCCTCGTTGCTGTGGAAGACGTCGACGTCGTGTCCGAGCGCCTGCAGCGCCCGGACGCCGCCGATGCCGAGCAGGATCTCCTGGCGGATCCGGTGCTCGGTGTCGCCGCCGTAGAGGCGGTCGGTGACGCCGCGCACCGCGGGATCGTTGTCGTCGATGTCGGCGTCGAGCAGGTACAGCGCCGTGCGGCCCACGTCGGCCCGCCACACCTGGGCCGTGAGGGGCACGCCGGCCAGGTCGACGCTCACCCGTATGCCCTCGCACAATGTCACCGACATGGCGTAGGGGTCGAGGGTGGGGAAGCGCTCCTGCTGCCAGCCGGCCAGGGAGAGGCTCTGGCGGAAGTAGCCGTTGCGGTAGAAGAGGCCGATCCCGTAGAGCGGGACGCCCAGGTCGCTGGCCGCCTTGAGGTGGTCGCCGGCCAGCACGCCGAGGCCGCCCGAGTACTGGGGGAGGGCCTCGGAGATGCCGAACTCGGGCGAGAAGTAGCCGACGCCGCGCAACGGGCTGGACCCGGACCGGGCCTGGAACCACAGCGGCTCGGTGGTGTAGCGGGTCAACTCGGCGTCGATGTCGGCGAGGTAGCGCACGAAGGCGGGGTCGGCCGCCAGCTCGTCCATCCGTTCCCGGCGCACCAGGCCGAGCACCCGCACGGGGTCGTGGTGGGTGGAGTCCCAGGCGTCGGGGTCGACCCAGCGGAACAGGTCCCGCGTGGGCTCGTCCCACGACCAGCGCAGGTTCATGGCCAAGCGCTCGAGGGCGGCCAGCGGTTCGGGCAGGCGCGGCCGGACGGAGAAGCTGCGGAGCGCACGCATGGCCGCCGACCGTAGCCGCCACCCCCGGTTTGCACCTTCAGGGCCCACTATGGGCGCTGAGGGTGCAAACCGGGTCAGGCCCGCGCCGCGAGGGCCCGTTCGTAGCTGGCGAGCGTGGCCGTGGCGGCGGCGTCCCACGTGTACCGCCCGTGCACGAGGGCGGCCCCGGCCCGCCGGCTGCGCTCGGCCAGGTCGGGCTCGGTGAGCATCCGCACCACCGCGTCGGCACAGGCGTCCGACCAACCGGGCTCGAACAGCAGGGCGGCGTCGGTACCCGCCAGCATCTCGGCCAGGCCGCCGGCGGCCGCCGCCACCAGGGGCGCCTCGGCGGCCAGCGCCTCCAGGGCGACCAAGCCGAAGGGCTCGTACAGCGAGGGGATGACGACGCAGCCGGCCCGGTGCAGCCGCCGCCGGAGGTCGTCGTCGGGCACGAACCCCGCGAAGTCGACGATGTCGGCGACACCCAGGCGGTAGGCCAGCCCGTGCAGCTCGTCGCTGTAGCCGCCCCGCCCGGCGATGACGCACCGCACGTTCGGCACGCGCCGGCGCACGGCCGGCATCGCCTCGATCAGGGTGTGGAAGCCCTTCTCGTACTCCAGCCGGCCCCAGCCCAGTATGAGCCGCTCGCCCTCGCCCACAAGCCGGTGGCGGGCGCCGGGCGGGCGAGTCAGGCGCGCCGCGTCGACGCCGTTGGGGATCATGTCGACCTTGTCGGCCGGCACCTCGAACGCACCGGACACCTCGTCCACCATGAAGCGCGTGCACACGATCACGCGGCGGGCGAGGTACGTCAGCCACCACTCCACCGCGTGGATGCCCTGGGGCTGGCCCGGGGGCAGTGGGCCGCCGCGGTGCCGGCCCCGCTCGGTGGCGTGGATGGTGGCCACCAGGGGCACATCCCAGAGACGGCTCAAGGTGTCGCCCGCCCACGCCGCCAGCCAGTCGTGGGCGTGCACGACATCGGGCTGCCAGCCCTCGAGGCGGCCCTTGAGCTGCACCAGCATGTGGTTGGCCGACGCCATGCGGGCGAGGAAGTCCTCGGGGGCCAGCCCGGGCAGATCGGCGCGCGCCCGCAGCGTGCGCACCCCGCCGACGACGGCGTCATCGCCCACGTCGGGGTGGTGCAGGGTGAGCACGACGACGTCGTGCCCGGCGCGAGCCAGGCCCCCGGCCAGGCCCTCGACGCTGACGGCCAGGCCCCCCACGACCAGAGGCGGGTACTCCCACGTGATCATGGCGATCCGCATCGGGCCTCGACCGTAGGCGGCGGCGCGCGAAGGGCGGTAGCCGGGCGCCGACCGTTCGGCCGGCGTCGGCCACCCTCGGCCGGCGTCGGCCGCCCTCGGCCGGCTCAGTCGGCTCTCGGCCGGCGGCAGCCGGCCCGGTCGGCCTCAGCCGGCGTCCAGCCAGGCGAGCACGGCCAGCACCCGCCGATGGTCGTCGGCGGTGGGGGCGAGGCCGAGCTTCATGAAGATGTTGGTGACGTGCTTCTCCACCGCGCCGTCGCTGATGACCAGGCTGGTGGCGATGGCCGTGTTGGTGCGCCCCTCGGCCATGAGGGCGAGCACCTCACGCTCGCGGGCGGTGAGGTCGTCCATGGGGCGTCGGCGCCGGCGGGCGAGCAGCTGGGCCACCACGTCGGGGTCGAGCACGGTGCCGCCGGCGGCCACCCGTTCGAGGCTGGCCACGAACTCGGTCACGTCGGCCACCCGCTCCTTCAGCAGGTAGCCCACGGCGCGGGTGTCGCCGCCCAGCAGCTCGGTGGCGTAGCTCTCCTCAACGTACTGGCTGAGCACCAGCACCGGCGCGCCGGGCCGCCGTCGACGCAACTCGACGGCGGCCCGGATCCCCTCGTCGGTGTGGGTCGGTGGCATACGCACGTCCACCACGGCGACGTCGACGGCGTCGCCCTGGCGGTCGTAGGCGTCGAGCAGGGCGTCGCCGTCGGCCACCGCCGCCACCACCTCGTGGCCGTGGTCGGCCAGCAGCCGCACGAGCCCGGCCCGCAGCAGCACGGAGTCCTCGGCGATGATCACCCGCACGGCAGCTCCGCCAGCACCGTGGTGGGGCCGCCGTGGGGACTGACGACGGTGAGATGCCCGTCGACCGACGCGACCCGATCGGCGATGCCGGCCAGCCCGGTGCCCCGGGTGGCGTCGGCGCCGCCCCGGCCGTCGTCGTGCACGGCGATGGCCAGGCGGTCACCCTGGCGGGCCACGTCCACCGACGCCCGGGTGGCGCCGCTGTGGCGGGCGACGTTGGTGAGGGCCTCGGCCACGATAAAGTAGGCGATGGCCTCCACCGCCGGCGCCGGCCGCGCCCGCACGTCCACGTTGACCGTGACGGGCACGGGCGAGCGGGCGGCCAGCGACGACAGGGCGGCGTCCAGCCCGCGGTCGGTGAGGATGGCCGGGTGGATGCCCCGGGCCAGGTCGCGCAGCTCAGCCAGGGCCCGCTTGGCCTCCTCGTGAGCCTCGGCCACCAGGGCGGCGGCCTCGTCGGTACCCGCGCCGGGGCCGGCCCCGGCGTCGCGCGCGCTGCCGGCGGCCAGCTTCTCCCGCGCCCTTCCGAGGTCCATGGCCAGCGCCACCAGGCGGGCCTGGGCGCCGTCGTGGAGGTCCCGCTCGATCCGGCGCCGCTCGGCCGCGGCCGCGTCCACCGTCTGGGCCCGCTGGAGGGTCGCCCGGGCGGCATGGGCCTCGAGCTCGGCCCGGCTGGGGCCGAGGAGCCCGCTCACCAGCGCACCCTGCAGCGACGTGATGCCCCGCACGATCCACGGGGTGAGGAACAGGACCACGAGGCCCGCGACGGGCATGAGGATCGCCTCCTGGGGGCTGTCGATGCGGTTGCCGTCCCACAGG
>JBIOZN010000373.1:0-13486 GCA_044871175.1 Acidimicrobiales bacterium
GAGCTGGTGGGCGGCCACCCAGCTCAAGCTGGCGGCCGGCCAGGACGTGCGCGTCGAGCTGGTCGATGGCGCCCATCTGCTCGACGAGGTGGCCGCCCGCACCGGCCTCGACGGCGGCGAGGCCGACCTCGTCGCCCGGGCCCACGCGGCCTTCGCCCGCGGCCAGGCCGACCACTGGCTGCACGACCAGCAGCTGAACGCCGTCGTGCGCCGGCACCTGGCTCGCGACCCGCAGGCCACCACCGCCACGCGGCCCGTGGTGGTCGACCCGCCCTGGGCCCGCTTCAGCGCCTGGTACGTGTTCTTCCCCCGGTCCACGGTGGACGGCACCGACCGCCATGCCACCCTGGCCGACGCGGTCGACCGGCTCGACTACGTGGCCGCCATGGGTTTCGACATCGTGTACCTCCCGCCCGTCCACCCCGTCGGCCGGGCGTTCCGCAAGGGCCGCAACAACACGCTGGCGGCGGGGCCCGACGACACCGGCAGCCCTTGGGCCATCGGCGCGGCCGAAGGTGGGCACACGGCCGTGCACCCCCAGCTCGGCAACGTGGACGACATGCGCCGCCTGGCCGCCGCCACCCGCCGGCGAGGCATGCACCTGGCCCTCGACGTCGCCTTCCAGTGCGCGCCCGACCACCCGTGGGTGCGCGAGCACCCGAGCTGGTTCAAGCACCGGGCCGACGGCACCATCCAGTACGCCGAGAACCCGCCCAAGAAGTACCAGGACATCTACCCCTTCGACTTCGAGAGCGACGATTGGCCGAGCCTGTGGGAGGCGCTGCGCGACGTCGTGCGCTTCTGGATCGACGTGGGCGTCGAGGTGTTCCGGGTCGACAACCCCCACACCAAGCCGTTCCCGTTCTGGGAATGGCTGCTGGCCGACATCGGCACCACCCATCCCCAGGTGATCTTCCTGGCCGAGGCGTTCACCCGCCCGCGGGTGATGGAGCGTCTGGCCAAGCTGGGCTACGACCAGTCGTACACGTATTTCACGTGGCGCCAGGCGAAATGGGAGCTGGAGCGCTACTTCACGGATCTGGCCACCCGCACGGTCGATTATCTCCGCCCCAACGCCTGGCCCAACACCCCCGACATCCTCACCGAGCAGCTTCAGCACGGCGGCCGCCCCGCCTTCGTCGTCCGGGCCGTGCTGGCCGCCACCCTGGCGGCCAACTGGGGCGTGTACGGCCCCGCCTTCGAGCTGGTCGAGCACACCGCTGTGCGCGAGGGCAGCGAGGAGTACCTCGACTCCGAGAAGTACCAGCGCCGCGTGTGGGATCTCGACCAGCCCCACACGCTGGCGCCGCTGTTGACCCGGCTCAACCAGATCCGGCACGCCCATCCGGCGCTGCAGCACGTGCGGGGCCTGCATTTCCACCGCACCGACAACGACGCCCTCATCTGTTATTCGAAGCGAGAGCCGGGGCCGTCGGGTCGCGACGCCGTCCTGGTGATCGTCAACCTCGACCCCTATCAGGCGCAGGCCGGCTGGGTCGACCTCGACCTGAGCGCCGTCGGCCTGCCCTACGGCTCGGCCTACCGGCTGCATGACGAGTTGGGCGGCGGCACCTACGACTGGCAGGGGAACCTGGGCTGGGTGCGCCTCGACCCCTACGGCCTCACCGCCCACATCTTCGCCGTGGAGCCTCGGCGGTGAGAAGCACGGGGCTGCCCCCCGACCCCGAGTGGTACCGCGACGCCGTCATCTACGAGCTTCACCTGCGCGCCTACGCCGACTCGACGGGCGACGGAGTGGGCGACCTGGGTGGGCTCGTCAGCAAGCTCGACCACCTGCACGACCTCGGCGTCACCGCCGTGTGGCTGCTGCCCTTCTACCCTTCGCCCCAACGCGACGGTGGCTACGACATCTCCGACTTCCGCCGCATCGACCCGGCCTACGGCGACCTGCGTACCTTCCGCCGCTTCGTGCGCGCCGCCCACGACCGGGGCATGCGGGTGATCACCGAGCTGGTGCTGAACCACACCTCCGATCAGCACCCGTGGTTCCAGCGGGCCCGGCGGGCGCCGCCGCGCAGCCGGTGGCGCAACTTCTACGTGTGGAGCGACACGCCCGACCGTT
This sequence comes from Acidimicrobiales bacterium, assembly GCA_044871175.1. GTDB lineage: Bacteria > Actinomycetota > Acidimicrobiia > Acidimicrobiales > Ilumatobacteraceae > JBIOZN01. The sequence continues at coordinate 2,084 of JBIOZN010000373.1, forward strand.
ACCGGGGGGCGCGCATCATCTTCAAGGACTTCGAGACCTCGAACTGGACGTGGGACCCGGTGGCGGGCGCCTATTTCTGGCACCGCTTCTACAGCCACCAGCCCGACCTGAACTTCGACAATCTCGAGGTCCAGGACGAGCTGTTGCGGATCGTCGACCATTGGATGGGAATGGGCGTCGACGGCGTGCGGCTCGACGCCGTGCCCTACCTGTTCGAGCGCGAGGGCACCAACTGCGAGAACCTCCCCGAGACCCACCGGTTCATCAAGCGCCTGCGCGCCCACGTGGAGGCCCGCTACGCCGACCGGCTGCTCCTGGCCGAGGCCAACCAGTGGCCCGAGGACGCATCTGCCTATTTCGGTGACGGCGACGAGTGCCACATGAACTTCCATTTCCCGCTCATGCCCCGATTGTTCATGGCCCTGCGCCAGGAAAATCGGATGCCGGTCATCGACATCCTCGAGCAGACACCGCAATTGCCCAAGGGCTGCCAGTGGGCCACGTTCCTGCGCAATCACGACGAGCTCACCCTCGAGATGGTCACCGACGAGGAGCGGGACTACATGTACCGCGCCTACGCCGCCGACCCCCAGATGCGGCTCAACCTGGGTATCCGCCGCCGCCTGGCTCCGTTGCTGGGCAACGACCGGCGCAAGATCGAACTGCTCAACGGCTTGTTGTTCACCTTGCCCGGCACCCCCGTCATCTATTACGGCGACGAGATCGGGATGGGCGACAACGTGTGGCTGGGTGACCGCGACGGCGTGCGCACGCCGATGCAGTGGTCGCCCGACCGCAACGCCGGCTTCTCCGTCGCCAGCCCGCCCCGCCTGTACCTGCCGCCGGTCGTGGAGGGCGCCTACCACTACGAGACGGTGAACGTGGAGAACCAGCGCCACGACCCGAACTCCCTGCTGTCGTGGATGCGCCAGGTCATCGCCGTGCGGCGTCGCCAGCCGGTGCTGTCGCGGGGCGACATCGCCTTTCTCGATCCCGACAATCACCGTGTCCTCGCCTACGTGCGTCACCTCGACGGTGAGCACCCGTTCCTGGTGGCGGCCAACCTGTCGGCACGCGCCCAGTCGGTCGAGCTCGACCTGCGGGCCTACCTGGGGGCGACGCCGGTGGAGGTGTTCGGCCGCACGCACTTCTTCGCCGTGAAGGACCGGCCCTACGAGCTCACCCTGGGGCCGTACGGCTTCTACTGGTTCGAGCTGGTGCCGCTGCACCCCGACGGCGACACGCGGCCGCGAGGTGGGCTGCCGCGCATCGAAGGATCGTGGCCGGGCGTGCTCGAGGGCCGCAACCCCCGCCTGCTCGAACCGCTGCGGGCGTGGGTGCGCCAGCGGCGGTGGTTCGCCGGGAAGTCCCGGGAGGTCAGCAGCGTGCGGATCACCGGCGTCGCCGGCGCGCCCGGCGTCGCCTCGGCGCGCCACCCGTTGCGCGTCGTCTTCGTCACCGTCGACTACCTGGACGGCGACCCCGACACCTACGTCGTGCCCCTCACCGCGGTGGACGAGGAGCGGGCGTGGGCCATGGTCACCGAGCGGCCCGGCGCCGTCGTGGCCCACCTCACCGAGGGGACGGGCGAGGGGTGGCGGGCGGTGGTGGACGCGCTGGCCGACGAGGCTTCGGTGCTGGCGCTGGTGCGGGGCATGGCCGCTCGGCGGGCGCGCTACGGCGAGCTCGAGGCCGACCCCTACCCCGAGCTGCGGGTCCTGCTGGGCCGGGCCCAGCACGAGGCCGATGTGCGCCTGCTGGCGGTCGAGCAGTCGAACTCGTCCGTCGCGGTGGGCGACGCCGTGCTGGTGAAGGTCATGCGCCGGCTCCACGGGGGCATGAACCCCGACCTCGAGATCAGCCGGCATCTGCACGAGGTCGGCTACGAGCAGGGGGCGGCGCTGCTCGGCTCGCTCTCGTGGCGGGGCCAGTCGCGCGCCGAGCCCGACACGGTGGCCCTCGCCTACCGCTTCGTGCCCAACGAGGGTGACGCCTGGGCCCATGTGCTCGACCTGCTCGACTTCTTCTACGAGGGGGTGTTGAGCGGCGAGGCCCCCACGGGGCCGCCGCCCCCGCCGCCGCCCAGGCCCCCGCTGTTGCCCGAGGACCCGGCGGATGTGGCCCCCGAGCCCCAGCTCGGCACGGCCGGGCCGGAGCTGGTCCTGCTCGGCCAGCGCACTGCCGAGCTCCACCTCGCCTTGGCGAGCACGGCCGGGCGGGGTGACGACGACGCCTTCCGGCCCGAGCCCTTCTCCACGCTCTACCAGCGCTCGCTGTACCAGGGCCTGCGCACGCAGCTGCGTTCCAGCCTGGCCATGCTGCGTCGCCATCGGGGAAGGCTCGACGAGGCGACGGCGGCCGCGGCCGACGCCGTCTTCGGGGGCCAGGACGCCCTCCTCGCCCGCCTCGGTGTGCTGCGCGCCCGCCGCATCGATGCGATGCGCACGCGAGGCCACGGCGACTACCACCTCGGGCAGGTGCTGTACACCGGGCGCGACTTCGTCATCATCGACTTCGAGGGCGAGCCCGCCCGGCCCGTGAGCGAGCGGCGCATCAAGCACACACCCCTGCGCGACGTGGCCGGGATGGTGCGCTCGTTCGACTACGCCGCTCAAGTGGCCCTCGACAGCCGCCGCGAGCGCGGCCTGGTGCCCGAGGGCGACGAGCCGCTGGCCCGGGCCTGGGCGGGCTGGTGGCCGTCAGCGGCGGCGGCCGCCTTCGTCGGCGGCTACCTGGCCGTGCCGGGCATCGAGGCGCTGCTGCCGGCGGAGTGGGGCGACATCGAGCTGCTGCTCGAAGTGCTGGTGCTGGAGAAGGCCCTGTACGAGCTGCGCTACGAGATCGACAACCGACCCGGCTGGGTACGGCTGCCCCTGCGGGTGCTGGCCGAGGTCGTCGAGGCCTGAGGGCGGCACGTCGCATGGTCGAAGAGCTCGCCCGTCGGCTCACCGAGCACGACCTCTTTCTGTTCAACGAGGGCACGCACTACCGGCTCTACCGCCACCTCGGCGCCCACCCTGTCGACGGGGCGACGTGGTTCGCGGTGTGGGCACCGGCGGCGCGCGAGGTCGACGTGATCGGCGACGTGGGTGACTGGTGGGTCGCCCACCCGCTCGAGCGCCTGTCGGTCGAGTCGGGCCTGTGGGCCGGCGTCGTCGAGGGCTTCGCCGTCGGCCACCGCTACAAGTTCCGTATCCAGGCGGCCGACGGGCGGGTGCTGGAGAAGGCCGACCCCTTTGCCGCCCAGGCCGAGGAGCCGCCCGCCACCGCCTCGGTGATCGCCGATCTCGCCTTTTCCTGGGGTGACGCCGAATGGATGGCCGGTCGGCAAGGGCGCCTCGGTCGGGACGCGCCCGTGAGCATCTACGAGGTGCATCTCGGTTCTTGGGGACGGACCGTGGGGGCCGACGGTCGCCGATTTCCGTCCTATTCGGAGCTGGCTCCGGCGCTGGCCGAACATACGTTGGCTCACGGGTTCACCCATGTCGAGCTCCTGCCCGTCATGGAACACCCGTTCTACGGCTCGTGGGGCTATCAGACGACGGGCTATTTCGCGCCCAGCGCCCGCTACGGCACGCCCGCGCACTTGATGGCGCTCGTCGACCACCTGCACCAGAGGGGCCTGGGCGTGCTGCTCGACTGGGTGCCGTCCCACTTTCCCGACGATCCCCACGGGCTGGCCCGCTTCGACGGCACCCACCTCTACGAGCACGCCGACCCCCGCCAGGGCTGGCACCCCGACTGGGGAAGTGCCATCTTCAACTACGGCCGGCACGAGGTCCGGGCGTTCCTCATCTCCAGTGCCATGGCGTGGCTCGACCGGTACCACGTGGACGGGCTGCGGGTCGACGCGGTGGCCTCGATGCTCTACCTCGATTACTCCCGCCAAGCGGGGGAGTGGATCCCCAACCGTTACGGGGGGCGCGAGAACATCGACGCCATCGAGTTCCTGCGCCACTTCAACACGGCCGTGTTCGCCGAGTACCCGGAAGTGAGCACCTTTGCCGAGGAGTCGACGTCGTGGCCGATGGTGAGCCGGCCCACGTACGTGGGCGGGCTGGGCTTCGGGTACAAGTGGGACATGGGGTGGATGCACGACACCCTCGCCTATTTCGAGCGCGACCCGATCCACCGCCATTTCCACCATCATGAGCTCACGTTCCGGTCGATTTACGCCTTTACCGAGAACTTCGTGCTGCCGTTGTCGCACGACGAAGTGGTGCACCTGAAGGGCTCGCTGGTGGCCAAGATGCCGGGCGACTGGTGGCAGCAGCGGGCCAATCTCCGCCTGCTCTACGCGTGGCAGTGGGCCCAGCCGGGGAAGAAGCTGCTGTTCATGGGGGGCGAACTGGCCCAGTGGGCGGAGTGGGCCCACGAGGGCACGCTCGAGTGGTGGCGCCACGACGACGCCGAGTCGGCGGGCGTGCGCCGCTGGGTGGCCGACCTCAACCGGTTCTACGCGTCCGAGCCCGCCATGCACACCGGCGACTGCGAGCCGGCCGGCTTCCAGTGGATCGAGGGCAACGACGTGTCCAACTCGGTGTACGCGTTCCTGCGCCTCGACCCGGCCGACCCGGCGCGCCGGCCAGTGGCGGCCGTCTTCAACGCCACGCCCGTACCCCGGTACAACTACCGCGTCGGGGTTCCCCAGGCCGGGTGCTGGCGGGAGGTGCTCAACAGCGACGCGGTCGACTACGGCGGCTCGGGCGTGGGCAACGGCGGCGCCGTGTGGACGACGCCGGTGCCCGGCCACGGCCACTACCAGAGCCTGAACCTCACCCTGCCGCCCCTCGGCGCCTTGTTCCTGATGCCCGACGAGTAACCGGCCCGGCGGCGGGGGCAGTGCTCGGCCACCCAGGAACTGTCGGCGCATCAGGAGCAGGTCTTGCTCTCCTCGGGCGCCGAGTGTTCCTGGTGCGCCGAGAATCCGGGGGCGCCGGCGGGGCCGGCGAGGTCGTGGTGGAGTTGGCGGCGGGTGCGGGTGGGCAGGGTGACGAGGCGGCCGAGGGTCTGGACGGCCCGGGCGCCAGTAGCGGCGGCACTCGGCCGGGCGCCGGCGAGGAGGTCGTTCCAATAGAGCGCCCATACCGGCGCCACGACGTGGGCGACCGGCGGCGCCGTCAGCAGGCGACCGATCGCACTGACCCGGCGCGGGCCGCCCACCAGGGCGGCATGCACCGGCGTGGTCACCGACGCGTACGGCTCGTACGTCCGGGCCACCCACTGGCGGTAGCCCTCGGCCGCAGTACCCGTCCCGGCCAGCACCGCTTCGGCCGCGGCCCGCCCGCTGGCCAGGGCCTGGGCGATCCCCTCGCCTTGGAGCGGGTTCACCAGCCCGGCGGCGTCGCCCACCAGCAGCACCCGGCCCCGGGCGGGCACGGTGCCCGCAAGGCCCATCCTCAGCCACCCGCCCAGGCGCCCCGGGTCCAGCCCGCCGCCGTCGAGCACCTCCAACCGGCGCAGGTGGGCCAGGAAGGCGCCGAGGCGTCGGGCCGGGCGTTCGCCGCCGGCGCGGCCGTGCCCCGTGCCCACCCCCAGGCCCACGTTCAACCGCCCTGGCTCCCCGGGGAATGCCCACCCGTAACCGGGGAAGCCCCGCCGGGGCTGTTCGTCCCAGAGCGCGATCACCGGCCGGGCCAATGCCCCGGCGGAGTACGTCCGCAGGGCGAAGCCCCACAGCGCCCGGTCTTCCCGCACCAGGCCCGCGGCTGCGCCGATGGCGCTGAGGGCCCCGTCGGCGCCCACCACCACGTCGGCCCGGAGCCGGCGGCCGCCGTCGAGCACGACGCCGTCGTCGGTCAGCGTCGCTCGCCCCACCACGGGCTCAACCCCAGCGGCGAGGGCGGCGTCGCGTAGCCACGCGTCGAAACGGCGACGGGGCACGGCCAGGGCATGGCCCGGGTAGGTGCGCCCGGGCCTGGCGGGCAACAGGGCCCGCCGCCCGGTGGGCCCGAGCACGTCCATGTCGCCCACCGGCACCGCCCCCGGCACCGGCGCGAGCCCGAGGTCGACCAGCACCTGGACGCCGCGTGGGCCCACGAGGTCGCCGCACGCCTTGTCGCGGGGGAAGCTCGCCTTGTCCACCAGCGCCACCCTCGCCCCGCCCCGGGCCAGCACCAGCGCGGCCACGCTGCCTGCGGGCCCGGCGCCCACCACCACGACGTCCGGGCGGGCACCGCCCGGCCCCGTCGGGAAGACTCCCCTCACGTCGTGTGATGGGAGGTCGGGGCCATGCAGGTGGAAGCGTCGCGCACCGACTCCACGCGCTTCGCACGGGCGCTCTTCGCCGGGCTGCCGCCCCGCTACGACCGGCTGGCCCGCCTGCTGTCGCTGGGCCAGGACGGGCGCTGGCGGCGAGCCATGCTGGCGCCGGTGGTGGCGGCGCGCCCCGGCGTGGCGCTCGACGTGGCCACCGGTCCCGCCGGCGTGGCTCGAGCCCTGCTCGCCCGCAGCCCGACCACTCGGGTCGTGGGCATCGACGTGAGCGAGGCGATGCTGCGGCGCGGCGTGGCGAACGTGGCTGCCGGCGGCGAGGCCGGCCGGATGACGTTCGTGCTCGGCCGGGGCGAGGCCCTGCCCTTCCCCGACGCCTGCTTCGATGGCCTCACGTTCACCTACCTCCTGCGCTACGTCGCCGACCCCGCCGCCGTCGTCGCCGAGCTGGCCCGGGTGGTGCGCCCGGGCGGGGTCGTGGCGTCGCTGGACTTCGCAGTGCCGCCCAACCCGGTGTGGCGGGCGGCCTGGGTGCTCTACACCCGCGCCGTCCTGCCCGTGGCCGGCCTCGTCTCCGGGGGACGGGCGTGGTGGGACGTCGGCCGCTTCCTGGGCCCCAGCATCTCCCGCCATGACGAGCGCTTCCCGGTGGCGTGGACGATCGAGGCCTGGCGGGCGGCGGGGCTGCACGACGTGCAGGCCCGGCGCATGAGCCTGGGCGGCGGGCTGGTGATGTGGGGACGGAAATCGTCGTGACCGATCCGGCCGCCCCCGCCTTCTACGCCGCCCCGGCCCGCGTCCGCCGCCGGGCCGTGCGCGACTGGTGGCTGGTGCTGCACCCGCTCTACACCGCCTGGCACCTGTCCTACGTCGTGGTCGGCGCCTGCCTCGCCCCCGAGGTCGACGGGGTGCGCCTGCTGGCCACCGTGCTGGCCTTCGCCCTGGCCCTCGGGGTGGGCGCGCACGCCCTGGACGAGCTCGCCGGGCGGCCGCTGGCCACCCGGATCCCGTCGTGGGCGCTGGCCGTCTCGGCGGCGGTGGCCCTCGCCGCCGCCGTCGGGCTCGGCCTGGCCGGCCTCGGCCGGGTCGGGATGGGGCTGATCCCGTTCATCGTCGCCGGGGTGCTGTTGGCCGTGGGCTACAACCTCGAGCTGTTCGGCGGCCGCCTCCACACCGATGCCGTGTTCGCCCTGGCCTGGGGCGCGTTCCCGGTGCTCACCGCCTACTACGCCCAGGCCGAGACCATCGGCGTGGCCGCCGTCCTCGCCGCCGGCTTCGCCTTCGCCTGCTCGAGCGCGCAGCGCCACCTCAGCACGCCGGCGCGCGCCCTTCGCCGTCGGGCCACGGCCGTGAGTGGCACCGTGACCTACCGCGACGGCACCACCCAGGCACTCGACGCCGCCGCCCTGCGCTTCCCGCTCGAACGGGCGTTGCGCTCGCTGGCGTGGGCCATGACGGCGCTGGCCGTGGCCCTCGCCGTCGCCCGCCTCTGATGGGTTTGCACTGTCAGGGGTGTCTGTGCCCCTCACGGTGCAAACCGTCAAAGCGCCTTTTCGAGGAAGCGGTCGCGCTCGACGACGACCCGGGTGACCTTGCCGGCGGCCACCAGCCCGCAGGGGTCGTTGACCGCCACCGTGAAGGTGAGCCGGCGCCCCTCGACGCGCTTGAGCGTCGCCTCGGCCGTCACCACGTCGCCGACCTTGGTGGGCTGCATGTGGGTGACCTCGACGCGCGTGCCGACGGTGGTGGACCCGGCGGGCAGCTGCCCGGCGACGGCGCGCACGGCGGCCTCCTCGCACAGGGCGATGACGCGCGGCGTGCCCAGCACGGGCACGTCGCCCGACCCGAGGGCGAGGGCGGTATCGGCGTCGCCCACCTTGGCCTCGACCGACCCGGTGAGCCCGACTTCCAGCTCCATAGCGTCAATCACGGTAGCGGTGCCGCCCGCCGGCGCGGCAAGCGTCGAGTGGGATGTCACACCCCGCCGCTACCATCGCCCGGACCACCCCCCAGGCCCAGGAGCCACGATGATCGAGGAGTCGACGCTGCAGCGCGTGCTGGCCGCCGCGCTGCGCACCGGCGGGCAGTTCGCCGAGGTCTACGCCGAGGACAAGCGCACGTCCTCGGCCCTGCTCGACGACGGCAAGGTCGAGCAGGTCACCTCGGGGCGCGACCGGGGCGCCGGCATCCGCGTCGTCGACGGCGAGACCACGGGCTACGCCCACACCGCCGACCTCTCCGAGGCCGGCCTGCTGGCCGCGGCCGAGGCCGCTCGCGCCGCCGCCCGCCACGGCGGCGGCCCGGCCAACGTGGTCGATCTCACCCGGCGCACCCGCCCGTCGGTGTCGCCCGCCCAGGTCTATCCCGAGACCGTCGCCAAGGCCGACAAGGTGGCGCTGCTGCAGCGGGCCGACGGGGCCGCTCGCGCCGCCGGCAGCCAGATCGTGCAGGTCTCGGCCGGCTACGCCGACGCCCGCAAGCGCATTTTGGTGGCCAACTCCGACGGCCTGCTGGCCGACGACGACCAGGTGCGCTCCCTGTTCCGCGTCACCGCCGTCGCCTCGGGCGACGCCGGGCTGCAGACGGGGTACGAGTCGATCGGGCGCACCGTGGGGTGGGAGCTGTTCGACCTCTACGACGTCGACGAAGTCGCCCGGGAGGCGGCCCGCCGCGCTCTCACCAAGCTCACCGCCCGGCCGGCACCCTCGGGCACGATGCCCGTCGTCATCCAGCGGGGCTCGGGGGGCGTGCTGTTCCACGAGGCGTGCGGCCACGGGCTGGAGGCCGACCTGGTGGGCAAGGGCGCGTCGGTGTTCCGGGACAAGGTGGGCCAACTCGTGGCCGCCCCCAACGTCACCCTCGTCGACGACGGCACCATGTCGGGCGAGTGGGGCGCCATCACCATCGACGACGAAGGGCACCCGGCCCAGCGCAACGTGCTCATCCAGGACGGCGTGCTCACCGAATACATGTGGGACTTCCTCCGGGCCCGCAAGGAGGGCCGCCCCCAGTCGGGCAATGGCCGGCGGGAGAGCTACATGCACCTGCCCATGGTGCGGATGACCAACACGTTCGTGCTCGACGGCGACCAGGCCCCGGCCGACATCATCGCCGCCACCGACCGTGGCGTCTACGTGGCCCACCTCGGCGGCGGTCAGGTCAACACCGCCACGGGCGACTTCGTGTTCGGCATGACCGAGGCCTACCTCATCGAGGACGGCGAGCTCACCGACCCCATCCGCGAGGGCAACCTCATCGGCAACGGCCCCCAGGTGCTGCGCGACATCGACCTGCTCGGCAACGACTTCGCCATGGGCTCGCCGGGCACCTGCGGCAAGGACGGCCAGGGCGTCCCGGTGGGCGACGGCCAGCCGACCCTGCGGGTCAAGGCGCTCACCATCGGCGGCACCGCCGCCTGAAGTCGCCCGACGTGAGCACAGCCTGGAGTCGTCCGACGTGAGCACCGAACTGTTGGACCTGGCCCGGTCGGTGGCCCAGCGGGCCGAGCGGGGCGAGCAGGTGGAGGCCTACGTGGCCCGCTCGCAGGACACCAGCGTGCGGGTGTACGAGGGCGAGATCGAGCACCTCAGCTCGGCCCAGAGCGAAGGCGTCGGCGTCCGGGTCGTGCGCGCCGGCCGCGTCGGGTTCGCCTACGCCGGCTCCCTCGATCACGACGCCGTCACCGAGGCGCTGGCCGAGGCCCGCGACAACGTCGCCTTCGGCACGCCCGACCCCGACGCCGGTCTGGCCGAACCCGACGGTGTGCCCGTCGCCGCCCTCGATCTGTGGGACGAGGCTCTGCCCGCCACCGCCACCGACGACAAGATCGGCCTCGCCCGCAGCCTCGAGCGCGCCACTCTCGCCCTCGACTCGAGGGTGAGGGTAGAGGACGCCAGCTACGCCGACACCATGGCCGAGGGTGCCGTCGCCACCTCCACCGGGATCGCTGCCGCAGGGGCCGAGACGGCGTGTTACGTCGTCGTCTCCACCCTGGCCGACGACGCCGGGGAGACCCAGACCGGTTACGCCTTCAGCGTCGGGCGGGCCCCGGGCGATCTCGACATCGAGAAGGCGGCGGGCGAAGGCGTGGCCCGCGCCACCCAGCTGTTGGGCGCCACCAAGCCCAGCAGCCGGCGCACCACCGTCGTGCTCGACCCCTTCGTCACCGCCCAGTTCCTCGGCGTCCTGTCGGGCACGCTGTCGGGCGAGGCGGTGCTGAAGGGGCGCTCGCTGTTCGCCCACCGCGTCGGCGAGCAGGTCGCCAACGACACGATCACGCTCATCGACGACGCCACCAACCCGCTCGCCTACACGGCCACCCACGTCGACGGCGAGGGCCTGGCCACCCGGCCCACCGCCCTCCTCACCGGAGGCGTGCTGCGCGGCTTCGTGCAGTCGAGCTACTCGGGCCGGCGCTCGGGCACGGCGTCCACGGGCAACGCCGTGCGGGGCGGGTTCAAGTCCACGCCGGGGTGCGGCTGTCTGGCCCTCTCCCTGGTGCCCGGCACCCGCACCCGCGACCAGCTCATCGCCAGCGTCGGTGAGGGCGTGCTCGTCACCCAGGTGGCCGGTCTGCACTCGGGGGTCAACCCGGTGTCGGGTGACTTCTCCACGGGCGCGTCAGGCCGGCTCATCACCGGCGGCGCACTCGGTGCTCCGGTGCGCGAGTTCACCATCGGCTCGACGTTGCAGCGGATGCTGCTCGACGTCGTGGAGGTCGGCGCCGACGTCGAATGGCTGCCGATGCGGGCGGCCGGCGTCACCCTCGTCATCGCCGACGTCACGCTGTCGGGGGCGTGAGCCCCCACCAGGCGCCGGCCTGGGCCGACGGCGGCGAGCAGGAGGCGCGCCTCCTGGCCGTCGCCGACCGGGTGGTGGCCCAGGCCCAGCCGGGCGAGCAGGTCGAGGTGATGGTCGGGTGCTCCCAGCACGTTGCCGTCAAGGCCTACGGGGGCGAGATCGAGAGCGTCAGCGCGGCCGAGACGGCCAGCATCGGAGTCCGGGTCGTCGTCGACGGCCGCCAAGGCCTGGCCCGGGGCGGCTCGCTGGCCGACGACGTCGTGGCCGCCGCCCTGGCCGACGCCCGGGAGAACCTGGCCTTCGCCCAGCCCGACCCGTGGGTGAGGCTGGCCGAGCCCGACGGGGTCGCGCCCGCTGTGCTGCCCCGCTGGGCGCCCGAGCGGGCGGGGG
>JBIOZN010000374.1:0-3214 GCA_044871175.1 Acidimicrobiales bacterium
CCGGTGCACGAGGGCGCGGTCGTGGAGGCCGTCGGCTTGTACCGCACGTTCGAGGCCGAGCTCGCCCTCCTGCGGCGGCGGCACGTCGGCGTCGTGTTCCAGTTCTTCAACCTCCTCGAAGGCATGACCGTGGCCGAGAACGTGACCATGCCGGCCCTCATCGCCGGCACCAAGCGCCGCCCCGCCGAGACCCGCGCCCGCCAGCTGCTCGACCTTCTGGGCATCGCCGACAAGGCCGACCAGCCGCCCGCCGCCCTGTCCGGTGGGCAGCGCCAGCGGTTGGCCATCGCCCGCGCCCTCGCCAACGAGCCCACCATCCTGCTGGCCGACGAGCCCACGGGCGCCCTCGACACCGAGGGCGGCCAGGAGGTGCTCGAGCTGTTCCGGCGCCTGCACACCGGCGGCCAGGCCATCCTGCTGGTCACCCACGACCCCGGCGTAGCGGCGGCGGCGGAACGGGTGGTGCACATGCGCGACGGGCGGATGGTGGACGACCCCGCTCAGGCGGATCCGTCCCCGGTACCCGTCCTGCCGGCCCGGCGGTGAACGTGCTGCCCGTCTGGTGGTGGGTGCGAGCCGACCTGCGCCGGCGGTGGCCGTCGCTGGCGGTGCTGGCCGCGCTGGTCGCGCTGGCCAGCGGGGTCGTGCTGGCCAGTGCGGCCGGGGCGCGTCGCACCGGCAGCGCCTACGACCGGCTGCGCGCCGGCTCGTTGCCGGCCGACGTCGCCGCCCTGCCCAACGAGCCCGGCTTCGACTGGGACGCCGTGCGGGCCCTGCCCGAGGTGGCCGAGGTGGGTGAGTTCGCCGTGACCACGTTCGGGGTAGCCGGCTTCGGCCAGGGGTGGGCGGCCGACGACACCGTGTCGACGTTCCCGCCCGCCTCGCCCGAGATGTGCGTCAGCATCGAGCGGGGCGTGCTGCGCGCCGGTCGCTGGGCCGACCCGAGCCGGCCCGACGAGGTGGTGATCGGCCCCGGTGCCCAGCGGCTGGGCATCGGCCTCGGCGACCACCTGCAGCTGCAGACCTTCCTCCCCGCCACCCTCGAGACGGCGTACTCCTCCGACCTCTTCCCGCCGGCCGACGGGCCGGTGCAGGACGTCACCGTGGTCGGGATCGCCAAGGGGTCGTTCCTGGTGGCCGACGACACCTCAGCCGCGGTCGTGCCCACGGTGGCCTTCACCGAGCGCTACTGGGACAACCTCGTGGGCCGCAGTGGCTACGTGAACGCTCTCGTCCGCCTGCGCCCCGGCGCCACCATCGAGGACTTCGACCGTGACCTCGAGGCCGTGGCCGGGCGCCCGGTGGAGCTGATGGACATCGCCGCCCTGGCCAAGCGCACCACGAACGCCACGGATCTGGAGCGCAATGCCCTGGTGGCCTTCGCCGTCGTGGCCGCGGTCGCCGCCTGCGTGCTGATCGGCCAGGCCCTGGTGCGCCTGGTCGCCGTCAGCGCCGCCGACCTCGCCCCCCTGCGCGCCCTCGGTTTCACTCGACGTCAGAGCGCCGCCGCGCTGGCCGCCGGTCCGGTCGGGGCCGGCATCGTCGGCGCCCTCGGCGGTGTGCTGCTCGGCTGGCGCCTGTCGACCTGGTTCCCCATCGGGGTCGCCCGCCGCCTCGAGCCCTTCCCCGGCGCCGACTTCGACGCCGCCGTGCTCGTCCCCGGGGGCGCGGTCGTGGTGGCCGTGGTGGTGGCCGCCGTCGCCGTCGTCGCCGCGACCACGAGCCGCAGCCGGCGGCGTGCGCCCGCCGCCACCCGCCGCTCCTGGCTCGCCGCCGCCGTGGCGGCCGCCGGCGCGCCCGTGCCCGTCGCCCTCGGCGCCCGCCTCGCCCTCGAGCCGGGACGCGGGCGCGCCGCCGTACCGGTGCGCCCCGCGCTGGTGGGCGCGGTGGTCGGCGTGCTGGGGGTCGTCGGCGCATTCACGTTCCGGGCGGGGGTCGATCGGGCCACCACCGACCTCACCCTGTTCGGCCAGACCTGGGACGCCGTCACCGGGATGACCGACGGGGCCACCCGCGCCCGTTTGGTGGACGACCCGGAGGTGGCCCTCGTCAACGACACCGACGAGGTCGTGATGGAGGTGGGCGAACGCTCCGTCACCACCTTCGCCCTCCGCCCCCTCAAGGGCGACGTCGACCTGGCCACGCTCGACGGGCGGGCCCCCGAGGCCGACGACGAGATCGCGCTGGCGCCGGTGGAACGCGACGCCCTGGGTGTCGACATCGGTGACGACGTGATGATCGCCGGGCCGGCCGGGGACCTGCGCTACCGGGTCGTCGGGGTCGCCCTCACGCCCTCGAACGCGCCGCACACGGGGTACGACGAGGGCGCCTGGGTCACCAGTGACGGCCAGCGCCGGGCCGCCCCCGACCCCGACCGGGTGAAGTTCCGCGGCCTCATCGTCGGCTTCGGCCCGGGCGTCGACGCGCACGCCGCCGTCGCCCGGCTGAACGACGAGGGCGTCGCCCTGGAGCCGGTGGCGTTCCCCGAGGACGCGCTCATGCTGCGCGGTGTGCGCAACGTCCCCCTGGCCCTCGGCGCCTTCCTCGGGCTGCTGGCTGTGGGGGCCGTCGGCCACGCCCTCGCCTCGGCCGTGCGGCGGCGGCGGCGCGACGTCGTCGTGCTGCGCGTCCTCGGGCTGACCCGGGGCCAGGCCCGCGCCTGCGTCGCCGCCCAGGCCACCACGCTCGCGCTCGTCGGGCTGGCGGTGGGCGTGCCCCTCGGGATCCTGATCGCCCGGGCCCTGTGGCGCTCGGTCGCGCTGTCGACCCCCTTCATCTACGCCGCCCCGCTGGCGCTGGTGGCCGTCGCGGCCATCGGACCAGTTGCGATCGCCGTCGCCAACGCCCTGGCCGCGGGGCCGGGGCGGCGCGCCGCCCGGCTGCGCCCGGCCGAGGTCCTGCGGGCCGAATGATGGCCATGCCCCGCCGCCGCCGCCCCGCCCGCTCCGGGGCCGACCGCGCCGGTTGGGCCTGGCTGCTCCTCGCCCTCGCGCTGGTGGTCGACGTGGCCCTCGCCCTCGCCCTGGCCGCGGCGCTCACCGGGGGCGTGCCCGCCCTCGTGATCATGCTGGCGGCGGCCGGCGTCGCCGTACTCCTCGCCCTGATGGCCCCGCGATGGCGGCGCCTGGCGCCGCATTTCGGCGAAAAGGCTCTGCAACGCTAGGCGGGGCCGGCCTAACGGACCCTTCCATAGATCCGCATAAACGCTCGACGG
>JBIOZN010000375.1:0-2125 GCA_044871175.1 Acidimicrobiales bacterium
GGCGGCCGCCGGTGCAGGGGCCGCCGCCGGTGCGGCGTCCGCCCCCGCTCCCACGCCCCCGCCGGCGGCCCCGGTCGAGCAGGCGTCGGCGCCCGCGGCCCCTGCCTCCGCTCCGGCGGCAGCCGTCGCATCCCCGGAAGCCCCCGCCGGTCAGGACGGGGGTCGGCTGCTGTCACCAGTGGTGCGCCGCCTGGTGAACGAGCACGGGCTCGACGTCAACCAGATACCTGGTACCGGCGCCGGAGGCCGCATCACCCGTCAGGACGTGCTCGCCCATATCGACCGCGCCGGCGCCCCATCGCCTGCGCCTGCGCCCGCCCCCGCCCCGGCCGCCGCCGCTCCGGCTGCACCGTCTGCGCCGGCCGCCGCCGCCCAACCGGCCCCCGCCCCCGCCGCAGCGGCGGCCCCGCCCCCTCGCACAGCGGCCCCCACGGTGCGGGCAGGCGAGCGCGACGAGGTCGTGAAGCTCTCCAAGATCCGCCGGCTCACGGGCGACCACATGCGCATGTCGCTCGGCACCAGCGCCCACGCCTTCAGCGTGGTCGAGGTCGACTACGCCAACGTCGACGTGGCGCGCAACCAGGTGAAAGGCGAGTGGAAGGCGAAGGAGGGCTTCAGTCTCACCTACCTGCCCTTCATCAGCCGGGCGGTCATCGACGCCCTCGCCGAGTTCCCGCACCTGAACGCCTCGATCAGCGTCGACGAGCTCGTCGTGCACCGCTACGTCGACCTCGGTATCGCCGTCGACATGGACTACAACGGCCTGATCGTCCCGATAGTGCGCGACGCCGACAGCAAGCGCCTGCGCGCCATCGCTCGGGAGATCTCCGACCTGGCCGACCGGGCGCGGCGCCGCAAGCTCAGCCCCGACGAGATCCAGGGCGGCACCTTCACCATCTCGAACAACGGCTCGGCCGGCTCGGTGCTCACCGCCGCGATCATCAACCAGCCCCAAGTGGCCATCGTTTCGACCGACGCCATCAAGCGGCGGCCGGTCGTCGTCGACCTGGCCGACGGCAGCGAGGGCATCGTCATCCATCCCGTCGGCAACCTCGCCATGAGCTGGGATCACCGCGCCTTCGACGGGGCCTACGCCGCCGGCTTCCTCGTGAAGGTCAAGGACATCCTCGAGCAGCGGGACTGGACCGCCGAGCTGTGAGCGCGCCCCTGCGCGTGCGGTGGCTGGGGCGGGTGCCCTACCACGAGGCCCTGGCGCTGCAGCGCGGCCTGTTCACCCATGGCCGCGACGACTACCTGCTCTTGCTCGAGCACCCGCCCACCTACACCCTGGGCGTGCGGGCCGACCTGCACCACGTCCTCGTGCCGCCCGCCGACGTGGGCGCCGACCTCGTGCGCACCGACCGGGGCGGGGACGTCACCTACCACGGCCCCGGGCAGCTCACCGGTTACCCCATCCTCACCCTGCCCGGCAAGCGGGGCGTGGCCCACGGGATGGCCGACACCGTCGCCTACGTGCACGCCGTGGAGCAGCTGCTGATCGACGTCCTGGCCGACCTCGGCCGGCCCGGCGCCGGCCGCCTCCCCGGTTACCCCGGTGTGTGGATCGACCCCGACGGCCCTGACCCCCGGAAGATCGCAGCGATCGGCGTGAAGTTGAGCCGGGGCCGCACCATGCACGGCTTCGCCCTCAACGTCACCACCGACCTCGCGATGTTCGACCACATCGTGCCCTGCGGCATCGAGGGCAAGCGGGTGACGTCGGTGGCCGCCGAGGGTCTCACCGTCGAACTGCCCGCCGTAGTCGACGCGGTCGCCCGGCGCGCCGCCCAGCGCTGGGGCGGCGGGCGCCTCGATCGGGCGGACGTGGCCTGGCGCCACACGCCGTCCGACCTCTCGCCCTTCTCGCGCGGGGAAGGCCCGGGCACCACCAACGCCACCGGCGTCGCGAGCGCCACCGGTGCCACCGGCGCCACCGGCGCCTTCGGCACCAACGTGCGCCTCGTGGGCCGCCTGGCCGAGGCCGGCGTCACCGCCGGGCTGGCCCTCACCGAGCGCAAGCCCGACTGGCTGCGGGCCAAGGCGCGCATCGGATCGGACTACCTGCGCCTGAAGCACACCATGCGCGACCTCGGCCTGGTCACCGTGTGCGAGGACGCCGGCTGCC
>JBIOZN010000376.1:0-3143 GCA_044871175.1 Acidimicrobiales bacterium
GGGGAGCAGGCCCTCGATGCGCCGGTTGGCCTGCCCGATCCAGTCGCCGGCCACGCCGGCGGCCGCGCCGATCGGCACGCTCGCCGCCTTGATCCGCTCCTGGGCGAGCTGCTGCGCCCGCCGGCGCTGGAAGTCCAGCCAGCCGCCGACGTCGACCGGGGGCAGGTACCCGTCCACTCCGCCTCTCCCCCTCGTTGAACGCTTCTACTGTGACCGATCGGTCAGGACTGGAACAGGTTATACGAGCCGGTCTGCGGGCCGCTGTAGCGGGGCGCGGCGCCTTTAATCAGGTTCTCCACGTCCGGCCCGTACCACCCCTCGTTCTCGTACTGTCCGAGCACCATCTCGCGCTGGCTGGGCTGCATCCGGGCCCAGTTTTGCAGGTCGGCCTGCCGCGGGTTGCCCAGCGCGGCGCCGGACTGCCCGTCCTGGCCGTAGGTGCCCGAGAGGATGTCGCCGGCGAGGCCCTGCACGCTCTGCTGGCCCCCCTGCGCGGCGTTCTGGGCCCCGGTGGCGGTGGGGAGCTGGTAGCGCCCCTGGAACGCGGCCATGACGTCCTGCAAGCCCTGCGGGGTCGAGCCGAACGTCGACTGGTAGCGGCTCCAGTTGCGGGGGCCCTGGAGCTGCGCCTGGAGGCCGAGCAGCCCGAGCGCGGTCTGGTTCTGCTGCCCGATCGCGGCCAGGGTGGGGGCCCCCTGGTAGGTGCCGGTGACCCCCGCCTCGGAGAGCCCGAACTGCTGCTGCTGCATCTGCTGGCTGAACTCCTGGGCTTTCGCCTGGAGCGTCTGCTGCCCCTGGTAGGTGCCCAGCAGCCCGGCCGCCGCCAGCTCGTTGGCGACCTGCTGCATCTTCTGGTTGAACTCCATCTGCTCCCGGGCCATCGTCGGGGCGCCGTTGTAGAGCCCGGTCAGCCCGGCCTGGGCGACGCCCTGCTCGAACTCCTGCGCCTGGGCGGCGAGGGTCGGCTGGCCGTTGAGCTGCCCGGTGAGCAGGGAGGTCTGGTAGGTCTGCGTCCACGCCGCCTGCGCCTCGGCCAGCGCCTGCTGGCGGTCGCCCTGGCGCAGCAGCGCCTGCTGGTACGCCCAGTACGCCGCTTTGTCGGCGGCGGCGGCGGCGGCGGCGTTCGCCGCGGCGTCGGTGAGTGTCCCCCCGCTCCCGCTGCCGGCGGCGCCGCTCCCCGCTGCCTGCGCGCTGGCGCCGCTCTGCCCGGTGAGCGCCGCCCCGCCGATGTTCTGGGGGGTGTAGGCGGGGTTCTTCGAGCGCAGCATCGCCCACCCGTCCGGCGAGGCGACCACCACCCGGCCCGACCGGATTTCCTCCAGCAGCCCCTGCCACATCTGATCGGGGGCGCTCCAGGCGACCGAGCTGATCCCGTTGGGGGCGTCCGGCCGCATGAACACGGTAGCGATGTAGTCCTTGCCCCGGGTGGCGTCCGTCTGCCCCCAGTTGCCGTACACCCCGGGCCCGTTGGTGAAGTAGCCACCCCCCATCCCGCCGCCGTAGTCGTCGTAGCCGCCGCCGTAGCCGCCGCCCTGCTGCTGCCCGCGCACGGCGACGCCGGGGGAGACGTTCTGCCAGCCGCTGGCCCCGAACCCGCCGGCGCTCTGCCCGTAGCCGGGCGAGCTGACCCCGGGCCCCGGGCGGTAGCCCGGCACCGCGCCGGCCCAGGCGCTGTCCCAGCCGCCCCCGCCCTTGTAGGTTCCACCAGTCGCTCGCCACTTGGCGTCGCCCTGCTGCGGGGTGGTCGAGCCGGTGCCGTAGAACCACCGATCCGGGGTCTGAGTTTCTGATCCGTTTGTAGGATCGCCCGTTCCGCCCAGTCCGAACCGAAGATTGACCGTCCCGCTTTGACCGGGGATGGTGCCGAACAGGCCGCCGGTGGGGTCGCCCTCCCGAGCGTCGAGGCGGTACTGGTTATACGTCCCCGACCCCGGGATGTACCCCGGGGCGAGCGAGTTTTGCAGCGCGGGGTTGCCCAGCACGTCCTGGTTCCGCTGCGTGATCTGCACCGGCGCGCCCCGGCCGAAGTCCACCTGACCCATCGCGGGGTCGAGCAGCCGGGGCTCGCCCGAGGGGAGGAAGCCCCGGCTGCCGTACCCGTTCACCCCGATCGGGTTGTAGTTGCTTGCGCTCGGCGCCGCGGGGGTGCCCGGGAAGCGCGGCGCCCCCGGCGACTGCAACGCCGCCGGCGCCTCGCTGTTGGGGTCGGTGGAGTACAGGTTGCCCGCCGTCTCGCCCTGCCCCAGCGCCGTACCCCGGTACGCCGCCGGCGGGTTGGCGATGTCGAAGACGTCGATCCCGCCGTCCGGCCGCACGTAGGCCGCCCGCCCGTCGCCCAGGTTCGAGGGCGTCTGCTTGTTGGGCTCGATGTAGGCGACCTCCTCGTGCGGGGGCGCGATCCGCCACACCACCACGCTGCCGTCCGCGTAGCGGGTGCCGGCGAGCCCGCCGCCGAGGTCGAGGTTGTCCTGGCCGGGGATGGGGGCGGCGCCGGGTGCGGGCATCACTCTCGCTCCATGTTCGGGTAGGCGGTCTTCAAGTCGGGTGCGTCGGGCTGGGCCCCGCCGGCCGGCGTGTGCGCGGCGGTGCCCGAGGTGTCCGGCCCCACCCCGGTCGGCTGGTACTTCGAGGTAGGCAGCAGCACCGCCAGCCCCAGCCGCCGGCGCCAGCCCGCCCCGCCGTTGATGGCCCGCGCCAGCCCGTCCGGCCCCAGCCGGGCGTACTCCGTCCACCACTGGGCGGGGTCGAGGGTGCCGTCCGGGTTGAACAGGGTTTCGGCGTAGTAGCGGGCCGTCTCGTCGGGCGTGATGCGGGCGGCGAACGGCGCGTACATGCCGTCCATCATGGCCGACGACACGTCCTTCGCCACGCTCTCGATCCAGTACGCCACGTCGTCGGAGACGCTTTCGAGCGAGTTGGGGTCGACCCGCTGCACCCCGCCCGCCGGCCACGCGCCGGTGCGCTGCCGGACGCGGTGGCCCCGGGCCCGCCCCATCCCGGCGGGGGGCCCGGGGATCAACGAGGCTGCCTCATCAGGGGCCTGCGGGTTCACCGGCAGCCCCTGCCCCTCGGGCCCGCTGAGGGGCCCGACAGGAGAGGCGTTCAACGAGGGGGGAGGGGTGGGGGGGACGGGTGACCGATCG
>JBIOZN010000377.1:0-2150 GCA_044871175.1 Acidimicrobiales bacterium
GCGGGCGCCGCCGCCCTCGCCCTGTGGAGTGAAGAAGCCCACGGCCTCGGGGCGCCCTGGCGCGCCGTCACCCTGACGGTCGAGGACGCTCATCCCGACCCCGCCGCCGCGGTGGCACGGGTGCTGCAGCAACCGACCGACATCCTGTTCGGGCCGTACGGGAGCAGCCCGGCGCTCGCCGTCGCGGGGGCGACCGGCCGGCTGGTGTGGAACCACGGTGGCGCCACGTCGTCGCTGCGGCGCCCCGCGTACCCACACGTGGTCAACCTGCTGGCCCCGGCGTCGACCTACTTCCACGGCGCGCTGGCGGCGCTGGCGGCGATGGGCCGGCGCCCGGACGTGCTCGTCGTCCACACGGTCACCGGCTTCGCCACCGACGTGGCCAGCGGGACGGTGGCCGAGGCGCGGCGCCTCGGCTTCCCCGTACACGCGCACGTGCTCGTGCCCGCCGCACCCGACCTCGGGCTCGATCGCCTACCCGAGGCCGATGTCTGCCTGGTGGCGGGCGGATTCGAAGAGGAGAGGGCGGCCGCCCCGCGGCTCGTGGGCCGGCGCTGGATGGCCCTCGGGTTCGTGGGCGCGGGAGTGGACGAGGTCCTGGCACCGCTCGGCCCGGGGCGCGAGGGTCTGCTCGGTCCGGCCCAGTGGATCGAGCCCGGCCCCGCCGGCACCTCAGGCCCGGCTGACGTCGACCACGAAGGTTCGGACCAAGGGCCGCAGGAAGGGCCCGACGCGGCCTGGTTCGCGGTCCGCTACCGGGCCCGAACCGGGTCGGACCCGCCGTATCCGGCCGCCCAGGCCTTCGCCGCCGGCGTCGTCGCGGCGCGCTGCGTGCGCGACGCCGACGGTCCCGACGACGACAGGCTCCTGGCCGCGGCCCGGGCGCTGCAGTGCCGGACGCTCTTCGGAGCGTTTCGACTCGACCCGGGGACCGGTCTGCAGGTCGGCCACCGCGTGCTCACGGTGCAGTGGCAAGAAGGGCGGCGCCGGGTCGTCTGGCCCCTCGAGCGGGCCGAGCGTCCTCTCCTGGTAGGCGAGCCCTGACGTCGCGGCTTGTGCCGCCCGCCGCGGAGGAGTTGACACGCCGCTGGGGGTTTAAGACTGCACAAGGATCGCCACGGAGGGACCCGTCGGCATCCAGATGAGATCGGGGGGGAAGCTCATGCTGAGGTCGTCCACCGCGCTTGCACCGCGTCGAGGCAGAGCGCCCATGGCCGTGCTCGCCGTTGTCGGCGTGCTTTCGCTGCTGGCCGCCGCCTGCGGCGACGACGACAACACGTCCACGGAGGCGACGGCGGCGGGGACCACTGCCGCTGGCGCGGCGACGACGGCCGGTGGCGGGGGCGCGGCGACGGGCACGCCGATCAAGGTGATGACCATCGCCCCCGTCAACTCGCAGCTCCCGCCGTACCCGAACATCCTGGCGGCGGCGGAGATCTACGCCAAGTACATCAACGACAAGGGCGGCATCGGGGGGCACCCGCTCCAGGTCATCACCTGCGACGACAAGGGCGATCCGAACGAGGGCGCCAACTGCGCGCGCCGGGCGGTGAACGAGAAGGCTGTCGCGGTGGTCGGGTCGTTCGTGTTCGATGCCAGCCGGATCGTCGCCGTGCTCGAAGAGGCCAAGATCCCGTGGTTCGGCGGGTGCTGCCCGCTGGTGGCCCAGGAGTTCACGAGCCCGATGTCCTTCGTCCTCGGCTCGTTGCTTCCCGGCATGGGCGCTGGCCTCGGATGGAAGATGGCGCAGGACGGCTGCAAACACCCTGTCGACGTCGTGATCGACATCCCCGCCGGCGACGTCGCCTACCCGGCGGTGAAGAACGCTTACCAGGTCGGCGGCGGTGATCCCAACGCGTGGAAGTTGGTGAAGATCGCCCCCGTCCCTGGGGATTACAGCGCCCTGGTGGCCGAGGCCACCAACGGCACCGACTGCATCGCCGGGGGCATCGCCGACTCGAACTGGGCGGCCTGGCTGCCCGCCATGGGCGCCGCCGGCGCCACCCAGCGGCTTTACGGCCTGCAGGGCAACCTCAACGGCAAGATCGCCGAGCAGTTCCCCGAGCTCACCGAGGGCGGCATCGTCTCGGGCTCGTACCCGGACTTGAGCGGCTCGATGTGGGACGACTACCGGGCGGCACTGGAGAAGT
>JBIOZN010000378.1:0-5539 GCA_044871175.1 Acidimicrobiales bacterium
GAACCACCGTCCCGGGAAGGAACGGCCGCCCGGCGCCGTGCACGCCGCATCGTAGGGCCGCTGCCTCCCGGGGCCCCATCTGCCCTTGGAGGGACTTCTATGACTGCCATCGTGGAAGCGCGCGCCCTCACCACGCGCTTCGGATCCGTCACCGCCCTCGACGAGCTCGACCTCGTCGCCCCTGCCGGCTCGGTGCTGGCCCTGCTCGGCCCCAACGGGGCGGGCAAGACCACGTTCGTCCGCACCGTCGCCACCCGGCTGCGACCCGACCACGGCGAGCTCGTGGTCACCGGGATCGACGCCCTCCGCTACCCCGAACGGGTGCGCCGGGTGCTCGGCCTGGCCGGCCAGCACGCCGCCGTCGAACCGGCCATGACCGGCCGCGAGAACCTGGAACTGGTGGGGCGCCTGTTCGGCCACCGCCGGCGCGCCGCTCGCGCCGCCGCCGCCACCGTGCTCGAACGCCTCGACCTGGTCGACGCCGCCGACCGGCTGGTGCGCACGTACTCGGGCGGGATGCGCCGGCGCCTCGACCTCGGCGCCAGTCTGGTGGGCACGCCCCGGCTGCTGTTGCTCGATGAACCCACCACCGGCCTCGACCCGCGCAGCCGCATCGAGCTGTGGGACACCATCCGCCAGCTCGTCGCCACCGGCACCGACGTCGTGCTCACCACGCAGTACCTCGACGAGGCCGACCACCTGGCCGACCAGATCGTCATCATCGACCACGGCCGCGTCATCGCCGCCGGCCCACCCGACGAGCTGAAGGCGCGGGCGGGGCGCGACGTCATCGAGCTCCGAGTGCGGCAGGCCGAGGCGTTGCCCCTCGTCGTCGAGGCGCTCAGCGCCCTCGACGAGGAGGCGCCCACCGTCGACCCCGACACCCGCCGGGTCACCGTTCCGGTGCGCGACGGCGGCGACCAGTTGGTGGCCGCCGTGCGCGCCCTCGACGAGCACGGCCTCACCGTGGACGACCTCGCCCTGCGGCGCCCCACTCTGGACGAGGTGTTCCTCGCCCTCACCGGGCGGCCGGCCGCCTCTTCTCCCCTGCCCGACACCGCCGGATCGGAGCATCCATGACCACCACCGCCACCACCTTGCCCATGCCCCTCCTCGCTCGGCCGGCCTCGCCCCCGGGGGCCGTCAGCGCCACCCTCGCCGTCGCCCGGCGCACCGTGCTCAAGTTCGTCCGCACGCCCCAGCTCATCGTGGTGGGCACGGTGCAGGGCGCGATGTTCCTACTCATCTTCCGCTACGTGTTCGGGGGCGCCATCAGCACCGGGCCCATCCCGTACGTCGACTTCCTGGTGCCCGGCTACGTCGTCAGCGGCGTGCTGTTCAGCGGCACCACCGCCGCGACGGGGATCGCCGAGGACATCGAGCAGGGCTTCTTCGATCGGCTCCGCTCCTTGCCCATCCCCCGCACCAGCGTGCTGGCCGGGCGAGCCGTGGCCGACACCGCCCTGGGCACGTGGGGGCTGCTGGTCACCGCGGCCATCGGGTACGCCGTCGGGTTCCGTCTCCACGGCGGGCTCGCCGCCGGCCTGGCCGCGCTCGGGTTGTGCGTGGTGTACGGGTTCGCCTTCATCTGGCTGTTCGTCGCCCTCGGCCTGTACGCCCGATCGGCCCAGGCCGCCCAGGGCCTGTCGCTGCTGGTGTTCCCGCTCACGTTCGTGAGCAGCGCCTACGTGCCGGTCGACACCATGCCTGGCTGGATGCAACCGGTGGCCGCCCATCAGCCGCTGACGTACATGGTCGACTCGGTGCGGGTGCTCGTGCTGGGCGACGAGGGCGAGGCGCTGCTCGGGCACTCCGCCGGGTGGTTCACGGCGCGGGCGCTGGCCTGGTGCGCGGTGCTGCTGGCGGTGTTCGTGCCGCTGGCGGTAGCCCGCTACCGCCGCGGGTAAGGGCGTCAGCCGGTGCAGCCCCGGCCGTGCAGCGGGTGGAGGTAGCGGTCGTCGGCGCGCCAGGCGCCGGCCTCCCAACCCGGGGCGGGGGCGAAGGCCCACCATGCGGCGACGGCGGGCGCGACGGCGGCGGCCAGGCGGCCCGCCCCGGCCGGGCACAGGTGGATCCCGTCAGGCTTGCGGACCTCCTCGGGCGTGCCCTCGGGACCGGGCAGGTACCGGGCGAAGCCGCCGCCGGGGGCGCCGATGGCGGCGGCGCTGTCCACCACGGCGACGTCGGGCGAGCGCTGGGGCAGTCGCACCACGGCGCCGAGCACGGGGGCGAGGTCGCCGTCGTAATGGCCGGGGTCGTTGGGCAGCGGGGTGAGCCACACCAGCCGAGCGCCCGCCTCGTGGACGAGCGCGACCAGGGCGTCCATCTCGCCGTCGTACCACTGCGCCCACTCGGGACTGCCGTAGGCCAGCCGGCGGCCGGCGACGACGACACTGCGGGCGTCCCATGCGCCCGCGAGGAAGACCACAAGCTCGGGATGGGCGTCGGCCAGCCGAGCCGCAGCGGCTCCCCGCCAGTCATAGTCGACGAAGCTGAACCCGAGCCCGAACAGCGACCCGTCCACGAAGGTCGACCCGTTGGCACCGAACATGGCGGCCAGGCCGGGGGCGAAGTCGTACATGACCGAGTCGCCCAGCGCCAGCACCACACTCGGGCCGGTGGGGAGCACCGTCGTCGTGGTGGCCGGCAGGGTCGTCGTCGTGGTGGCCGGCAGGGTCGTCGTCGGGGTGGCCGGTGGCGTCGTGGTGGTCGTTGCGTTGGCAACCACCGTCGTCGTGCCGGTGGGCGGCGCCGGCACGGGTGTCGGCTCTCGGGCGGAGCCGGTGGCCCCGCAGGCGGCGAGGGCCAGCGCCACCGTCACTGGCCCGATCCGCGCCCGGGGCCGCCATGTCGACGACGCGGGTGGAAAGCGTCGCCCTCGGCCGCGATACGGGCACCACGCGCCGGGTGTCAGCCGATCTCCCAGAGGGACAGCGGCAGGCGGGGGAACAACACGTCGAGCAGCAGCGCGCCGGCGTCGGTGACGACCACGCAGTCGGCCACGGCCCGTTCCAGCTCGGCCAGCGTGCGGTTGCCGAGCACCAGCTCGATGAAGGCGTCCCGGAGGCAGCGGGCATCGGCCGACGGGTCGCCGGCGGCCACCGACACGATCGCTTCCAGCCGGCCGTCCACCAGGTCGAGGCGGAGGGCCTCGGTGTAGAGGTCGACGGTGAGGGAGCCCGTGAACCCCACGGCCGGCGACGCCGCCAGCCGCGCCTCCAGCGCCGGCCCGACCGTGCGCAACAGGGCGACGAGGTCGGGCGCGCGCACGTACAGCCCGTAGTGGCCCTGCTGGCGCAGGCTGATCCGGCGGGCGGCGATGCGCAGCACGGGATGGCCATCGGGCAGCAGGAACCCGATCGCCCGCACCGGTCGGGACCGGATGTGGGCCAACACGGCGGCGGTGGGGCCCAGCCACTCCTGCCCGGGACGCAAGGCGAAGGCCCAGACCCGGGCCACGCCGTCACGGAGGGCACCGGCGAGGACGGCATAGCCGACGGCGGCCGCCGCCCCGCCCGCCCCGTCGCCGGAACGGCGCTCGATGACGACGACCTCCGACGCCAGCATTCCCTGTGGCCGGCGCACCAGCTCGAGCTCCCAGCCCCCGGCCCCTCGCCAGACGGCCAGTCCGGGCTGGGCCATGGCCGCCGCCTCCACCTCGACGAGGAAGGGCACGTCGGCCGGCGTCGCCGGTCGTACCTGGCAGTCGGACGCCGGCTCAGGCGGCGCCTCGCCCACCCACCACATCGGCAACGGCGGGATGCTGAGGGCGTAGCTGTAGCCGAACTGGCGGTAGTACCACTCGATGCCGGTGATGAACTGCCACCGATGCCCGGCGGCGGCGCTCCACTCGTGGATGACGCGGAACTGCTCGCGCACCAGACCCCGGCGGCGGTACTGGGGGCGGGTGGCGACGAGCTCGGGCTGCCCGACGGGCACGGGCACGCCGGCGTAGGACCACGTCTGGGGCAGGAGCACGACCGACGAGACGAGGCGCCCGGTGGCCGTGTCCTCGACCACGGTGACGTCCCGCTCGGGCCGGAATGTCGGATGGGGGAGCTCGAACAGGTCCCGGGTCCACTGGGCCACGGGCTCGGAGAACACCTCGGGCTCGAACTGCTCGGTGCCCTGCAGATCGGCCAACTCGGCGGCGTCGGCCGCCCGGGCCGGCCGCAACACGAGACCGTCGCCCAGATCGCGCACCGGCGCCGAGGGATGCTCAGCCCGCCTCCCCGCCGGCCTGCCACATCGTGGTGGCGTAGGCGGCCTCCAACCGCTGGTGCACGGCGGCCTCGTCCTGGTCGGGCAGGTTGCAGTGGTCGCGCAGCATGGCGGGCACCGACGGCAGGTCGCTGAGGTCGGGCCACCGCTCGGGCTGCCACAGCCCGGCCCGGCGCAGCGCCTTGGCGCAGTGGATGTACGCGTCCACCACGTCGACGCCGATCACCACCCGCGGCTCGATACCCCCGACCGTGCACGCCGCGCGGGTGCCGGGGTCGATGGTGACGGCCGCCCGCCCGTTCACGCGCAGCGTCTCGTCCAGGCCCGGGATGCAGAACCACAGCGCCACCCCGGCGGAGGTGACGATGTTCGACATCGAGTCGAGCCGGTTGTTGCCGGCCAGGTCGGGGATGCCGAGCCGGTGGTCGTCGAGCACGGTGACGAAGCCGGGCGGTCCGCCGCGGGGAGACGCGTCGCAGGCGCCCTCGGCACTGGCGGTGGCCAGCACCAGGAAGGGGGCGTGGGCGATGAGGCGCCGGCAGTGCCCGTCCAGGTGGTCGAGCTGCTTGGCCAGCGCCCCCTGCTGCGGCTGGCGGTACACCTCCCGGAGCTCGGACGGGGACCGCAGGGCGCGCGCGAAGGGCATCGCGGCAGCGTACGGGGCGGCGGCCGTCCCGTCCCGGCCGGTTTGCACCCTCAGGGCCAACTATGGGCGCTCAGGGTGCAAACCCGAAGTGGGGGCGGGTGCGGCGCGGCGCCGCGCGGCGCGGCACCCCGACTCACGGGGCCCGTCGGCGGCAATGATCGCGGTGTGGCCCGGAGCGTCACCGAACGCCTGGATGGCTTCCAGCGCCGCCACCCGGGCGCCGGCTTCCCCCTGGCCGTGCTCTACAAGTTCTTCGACGACCAGGGGCCCTACCTGGCCGCCCTCATCACCTACTACGGGTTCCTGTCGCTGTTCCCGCTGCTGCTCCTGCTCGCCTCGATCCTGGGCTTCGTCCTGCAGAACAACCCGGGGCTGCGGGAGGACATCATCGACTCCACCCTCGGCCAGTTTCCGGTGATCGGCGAGCAGCTGGGCACGCCCCAGGGCCTGCGGGGCAACGTCACCGCCGTCGTGGTGGGCAGCGTCGTGGCCGTGTACGGCGCCCTCGGCGTCGCCCAGGCGACCCAGAACGCCATGAATGTCGCCTGGGCGGTGCCGCGGCACCGGCGGCCCAACCCGCTGCTGGCCCGCGTCAAGAGCCTGCTCATCCTGGGCGTCGGCGGCCTGGCCGTGCTCGCCAGCACCGTGCTGTCGGCCATCGGGGGCAGCGGC
>JBIOZN010000379.1:0-10732 GCA_044871175.1 Acidimicrobiales bacterium
GGTCGGTGACGTCGACTACCTGGCCGGGATGGAGCAGGGGGCGTACGACGTGGTGTGGGTGTTCAGCGGCTGGGACGCGCTGCGAGCCACGGCGGTGGAGCACAAAGCGATCAACGAGATCCGCTTCATCGACCACACCGACTGCATCCCCGACTGGTACACGCCCGTCTTCGTGGCCAGCGAGAACACGCTGGCCAACCGGCCCGAGGTGGTGCGGGCCTTCCTGGCCGCCACCGCCCGCGGGTACCAGGCCGCCATCGCCGACCCGGCCGCCGCCGCCGCCGACTTCCTGGCGGCGGTGCCCGAGGCCGATGCCGCCCTGGTCGAGGCCAGCGCGGCGTACTACGCACCCCGGTTCGCCGACCCAGGCACGCCGTGGGGGCACCAGGATCCGGCGATCTGGACGGCCTTCGAGGCCTTCGCCGGCCAGGCCGGCCTGCTGTCCGAACCGGTCGACCCCGACGCCGCGTTCACCAACGACCTGCTGCCCACCACGGGGTGAACGGGCCCGCCGCCCCCCCGACCGTGGACGTGATCGACGTCCACCACGCCTTCGTGCGCCGCTCGGGCCCCCCGCTGCCGGTGCTCGAGGGGGTCACCCTGGGCGTGCCCGCCGGCGGGTTCGTCGGAGTGGTGGGGCCCAGCGGCTGCGGCAAGAGCACCCTGCTGCGGATGGTGGCCGGGCTCCTCGTGCCCGATCGGGGCGAGGTGCGCATCGGCGACGCCCCGGTGGCCGGCCGCCACGGCCTGGTAGCCTTTCAGCCCCAGCGCGACCTCCTGCTGCCGTGGCGCCGGGTGCTGGCCAACGCCACCCTCGGAGCCGAGATCGCCGGGGTCGAACGGGCGCGGGCTCGGGCCGACGCCCACGCCCTGCTCGAGCGCTTCGGGCTGGGCGGGTTCGAGCGGGCGTGGCCGGGTCAGCTGTCGGGCGGCATGCGCCAGCGGGTGGCCCTGCTGCGCACCTACCTGATGCCTCGCCATGTCGTGCTGCTGGACGAGCCCCTCGGTGCCCTCGACGCCATCACCCGCCGCCACCTGCACGGCTGGCTGCAGGAGCTGCACGTCGAGCGCCGGCCGACGACCGTGCTCGTCACCCACGACGTCGAGGAGGCGCTCATCCTGTCCGACCTCGTCGTCGTGCTGTCGCCCCGGCCCGGGCGGGTGGTGGCCGAGCTGGCGGTGGAGTGGCCCCGGCCCCGGCCTCCGGGCATCGTCACCGAGCCCGAGTTCGTCGCCGCCAAGGCCGAGCTGCTGGCCGCCCTGGAGAAGGATCGCGACTGAGCGGCCGGCGACCGAATCTCGGCGCGAATCCCGCCACATATGGCGGAAATCGCGCCGAGACGGGTCGTGGAGGTGGGCCGGGTCTCCTACCCGTCCCGGTCGTCGTCCTTGCGCCGGTACAGCAGGGGCGCGAGGAACCAGCCCCCGGCCGTGAGCGCGGCCATCACGCCCGCCACCCAGCGGGCGGCCCCGTCGCCGTAGAGCTGGCCGGTGATGACGTACACCACCGCCGCCATGGCCGCCGCCAGGCACGCCATCCCGGCGATGGCCAGCGCGCTGGCCACGCGCAGCATCTGTTCCTTGTCGACGTGGCGGAACCGCATCCGGTGGTGGGCGCTGGGGGCCATCAGCAGGATCGACGACAGGGCGGTGGCCAGCACGGCGACGAAGTAGACCCGGCGGTCAGTCGGTCCGAGGTCGTTGAAGCGCTGGCTGAACGGCACCGTGAGCAGGAACGCGAGCAGGACCTGCACGCCCGGCAGGGCCACCCGGAGCTCGTTGAGCAGCTCGATGAGCTCGCGGTTGACCCGTGCCTTCGGCGTCTCGCCCCCCGGCGGCTCGCCAGCCACGGCCCCGCCGTACCCCTGGTCAGGGGCCGGTAGCCGCCGCCAGCGCGTAGGGGCGGATGACGAGGAGGGTGCCCTCGGCCAAGGCGACCTCGGCGTCGGTGTCGAGGAGCTCGTTGCTGATCCCGCGGGTCCCGCTGACGGCCAGCGTGTCGCCGTCGAGGCGCCAGCGCAGCCCCTGCGTGCGCACGCCCCGCGCCGGGCCGGTCACGGGCACGAGGCTCACGTACTCGCCTGGGTTCCCCTCGACTCGGCGGCGGCCGGGCCCGTGCACCACAGCCAGCCACGCTCGCCCCAGCCAGGCGTCGACGTCGACCGCGGCCAGGCCGGGGGAGGCGAGCACGGCCAGGCCGCCGAGCACGTGGTCGAGCCGGTCACCGGCACCGCCCACCACCGTGAGGGCGCGGGCGCCGCGGTCGGCGGCCAGGCTGACGGCCAGCTCGACATCGGTGGCGTCCTTGTCCCGGGGGTGGCGCTCGATGGTGACGCCACCCATCTCGGCGGCGGCGAGGGCGGCGGGCGACACCGAGTCGAGGTCGCCCACGACCACGTCGACGCCCAGCCCGAGGGCAAGGGCGTGGTCGAGGCCGGAATCGGCCGTCACCACCAGGTCGGCCGGGCCGAGGCGTTGGGCGACGGCCGCCATCGGCGTCCCGCCACCGATCACCACTACGGCGCGCACGGGCTACTCGCGGGCCGACGACGTGGCCAGGATGGCGAGGGCACCGAGCACGAGGGCCATGCCCAGCACCTGCACGAGGCGCACGGACTCGCCCAGGATGATGAATGCCCACAGCGCGGCGAACGAGGGCTGGGCCAAGGTGAGCATCGACGAGGTCGACACCGGCACGTGCCCCTGGGCCCACACCAGCAGACCGTGGGCGAGGGTGCCGGTGACCAGGGCGAGCACGAGGCACAGGATCCATGCCTTGGCGCTGAGCTCGAGGATGTCGCCCGTGCCGAGCGCCACGGGCAACACCACGACGGCCGCCACCGTGGTCATCCCGGCCATGAAGCGGGCCGTGTCGATGCGGTGGCGCGCCCGCTTGGTGACGAGGAAGAAGGTCGCCCAGGTCAGCACGGCGGCCACCGCGAGGAGGTCGCCCCGGCGGCTGGAGGCGGTGCCGGCGGAGGGGGCGTTGAACACGATCACGGCGACGCCGCCGAGCGCGATAGCGCCCAGTACCACCGTGCGGGCGCGCACGCGCTCGCCCATGGCGAGGGCGGCCACGGGGAGCACGACGACGGGCGTGAGCGTGCCGATGAACTCGGCGTTGGCCACCCGGGTGAGGTTGACGGCGCTGAAGAACAGCACGAGGTCGAGGCCGAAGAACAGCCCGCCGGGCGCGGCCAGGCGCCAGCCGGCCCGGTCGAGGGGCTTGTGGGTGGCGAGCAGCACGGCCTGCCAGATGGCGGCGCCGAAGCAGAGCCGCCAGAAGGCGACGACGGGTCCGGGGGCGTCGGCCGCCTTCACGACAGTGGAGCCGCACGACAGCATCACGACCGCGGCCACGACGGCCACGATCCCGACGACATGGCCGCCGGCCGCGATCCGCGCGCTCAGCGCGGGGTTGTCGCGCTGAACGCCCATATGCGTCCTTGAGAGTGCAAACCCGGGCTCAGGGGATGCCGGCGGCCAGCCACGACCGCACGACACCCTCCTCACCGAACGAGGTGAGGGCGGGGTGGTCGGGGTCGATGCGCCGCCACAGCATGAGCAGGAGGTCCGAGGCCGGGCCCCGCACGGCGGCATCGCCCTTGGCGTGGCCCCGCTCGGCCCGCACGCCCTCCTCGCCGGCGCCCACCACCGTCCACTCGCCGTCGGCGTCGGTGGCGTGCAGGTGCAGGGAACCGGTGAACGGCACCACTCCGTGGCGGCCGGCGTAGGGGAGGTGGACGTCGAGCAGCTCGTCGATCCCGGCCACGGCGAGGGTGGTGTCGAGCGGCGCCGGGTCGCCGACGGCGGCCTCCACGTCCCAGCGGTGCAGCGCCGTCTCCACCGCCTGGCGCCGGCCCCAGAACCAGGTGACGGCGGGCTCGTCCCAGCGGTTCCACGCCGGGCGCTCGGGGTCGGTGCTGGCCACCGCGTCCACCAGGGGCGCCACCCCGGCGGCGAAGAAGGCCACCGCCTCCTCCCGGTCGCGGGGCGGCTTGGGCACGGCGTCCCGGTCGGGCTCGGTGCCGGTGCGCACGACCAGCGTGGCCCACCGGTGCACCCACCCGAGGTGCCCGCACACCCGGGCCACGTCCCAACCCGGGCAGGCGTGCACCGGGCCGTCGAGCGGCCCCCGCTGGGCGGCCGCCAGCAAGGCGGCCGAGTCCTGCTCGATCAGTTGCGCGTGGTCGATGCCCCCGTCGGTCGCCATGGCGCCGACGGTATCGTCGGGACCGTGGCCACCACGCCGACCAGTCCGTTCGCCGCCCGCAGCCCGCTCAGCGACGCGCCGGACGACGACGAGGGCACCGTGCTCACCGTCACCGACGGGGCGCGCGACAAGCTCGTCGAGCTGCGCGACGACGAGCCCGACGCCGACCGTCTCGGCCTGCGGCTCGAGGTCCTGGCCGACACCGGGCGCGACTTCACCTACGACCTCTCCTTCGACGTGGTCACCACTGCCCCGGCCACCGACGTGGTCGAGCGCCACGGCGACCTCAAGGTCATCATCCCGGCCAAGGACGTGCCTCTGCTTCGCGGTGCCACCCTCGATTTGGAGTTCGACGGGCTCGTGCTGCGCAACCCGAACAAGCCCAAGCCCATCGAGATCGGCACCCTCACCCGGGAGAGCGAGCTGGCCGCCCGGGTGGAAGCGGTCATCGACGGCGAGGTCAACCCCGCCCTGGCTGTCCACGGCGGTTATGTCACCTTCGCCGGGCACGATGACGAGGGCCGGGTGTTCCTCACCATGGGCGGGGGCTGCCACGGCTGCGCCATGAGCCGCATGACCATGCTGCAGGGCGTGGAGAAGATGATCTCCGAGCAGGTACCCGGCGTCACCCAGGTCATCGACGCCACCGATCACGCCACGGGCGAGAACCCCTACTACAGCTGACCGTCCGGCTCCGGCCTGGGTGGGTCACGCCTGTGTCACCACTGCGTCGGACAGCTCAACGCGATGGTCGCGCAAGCGGGGGCGCGGGGAGCTGATGCCCGCGACGCCTCACCTCTGTTCCAGCTCAGGCGACTGCCGGGCATCGACCACAAGGGTGGAGATCTGCCACGGGCCGAGCTCGACGCCGCCCGCCCACCGCCGGAGGCGACGACCCCGCAGGTCGACCACCCAACCCTGGCGGCCCGGGAGCGCGCAAGTGACGGCCCGCGACGTGGGGTTGAACACGCGCACCTCCAGCTCGCCGGCCGACGTGCGCCGGACGGCCGACACCTCGGCGCCGGCCACGGTGAGCGCGCTCCCGTCCGGGGGCCGCTCGGCGCCCGGCCGGCCGCCCGTGGCGACGAGGGGCAGGAAGGCGTCGTCGACGAGGGCGTAGCCGTCCTCGGCGGCACCGAGCCGCTGGGCCCGGTGGGCGAAACCCCAGCGCCGCGTGATCGTCCGCTGCAGTTGGGGCCCCTCGAGGGGCAGCCGGGGGCCGGCGGGCAGCGGCCGGGTCGCCATGGGCCCCTGGGACAGCACGCCGGTGCAGCGCAGGAGGGTGAGGGCGAGCTCGGTGGCCCGGCCGTCGGTGCCGATGCCCACCAGCTCGTATTCGGCCAGGCCCTCGTGCACCACGGTGAGGCCGCCGGCCCGGACGAAGCGGCGCGAGGGGAACGTGGGCAGGCCCACCTCGGTCGGCCCGCCCTCGGCCGTGAGCCCGCGGGCCACCACGGCGAAGGCGCACTCGGCCTCGCTGTGGTCGGTGGGGGTCGGCAGGGGCAGGTGGACCCGCAGGCGGTGGTCGCGGCGGCGGTTGTCGATCGTCGTGGTGACCCGCACCAGCCGCTCGCCCGCCCGCAGCTCGATCACGTGGCTGACGCCGACCCCCGTGCCGGCCTGCTCGATGCGCAGGCGGCCGCGCAGCGCCCCGGTCTCGACGACCTCGACGAGGGTCGTCGCCAGCTCCACAGGCCCGTCGTCGTCGGGCGGGCACCAGTTGTAGGTGTCCCCCACGTCGCCGCCGTCGACCAGGCGGAAGCCATCGCGCCCGACGCGCACGAGCTGGTTGGTGAGGCCCTGGCCGTCGGGCTCGGCGGTGACGGGCGGGACGGCGGCGTCGCCCCCGGTGGGCCAGGCTCGCCAGCCGTACCCGGCGACGTCGGTGACGCGAGCGAGGATCGTGCGGGTGGGCGCCTGGCGAACCTGCACGCGCACCGGCCGCAGCGCGCGCCCGTCCGCCATCAGGTGCTTGAGGTCGGCGGCGGCGGGCGGTCCGACGAGGCGCCCGGTGGCGTCCCGGCCGCTGGCAAACAGGACTTCGCCGCTGGTGGCGTCGACGACGGCCGCCGCCTCGTACTGGTCGACGTACTCGAGCTCGGCCACCAGGCCGGCGGCCAGGGCCGGCGAGGCGAACGTTCCCAGGTCGGCTTCGGGCGGGCTCACGCCCAGCGTCTGCGTGCCCGGCGGCTCGGCGGTGTCGGGCACGACCAGCTCGACCAGGCCCGAGCGCGCCCGCGCGGAGAGGTTGACGACGACCGGGCCTTCGTGGTCGACCGACGCACCGAGGGCGGCGACCGCCCGTTGCGCCAGGCCCTCGCCGATCTGGCGGGCCTGGGCGTAGCGGTGCAGGACGGTGGCGACGACCTCGTCGTGGGAGCAGGCGCACACCGAGTCGTGGGCGGCGTTGCGGATCACCTCCCGCCACGCCTCGTCCAGGAGCCGGGCGGGCCAGCGGTCGGCGGGGAGGAACAGAGCCGAGGCGGGCTCGGCCTCGCACTCGAGGACCCGCTCGGCCCGGGCCGCCGCCTGGCGCACGTCGACCCGGTTGGAGGCGACGCCCATGAGCAGGTTGGCGCGGGCGCCGCTGCGGAGCTCGCCCCGCCACGTCACCGCGGCGCCGTCGAGGGGCGGGGCGATATGAGCCAGGTAGTGGGCGAGGCCGACGATCGTGAAGGCCCAGCGGTCCTGCCGGGCGCCGGCCGCGGCCACCACGTCGGGCAGCCACGGCTGGGGCAGGAGGTGGTCGGTGCTGTTCATCCACAGCACGGGGCCATCACCGAGCACGGTCCGGTGCTGCTCGGCGAACTCGTCCACCTGGGCCACCAGCCCATCCGGGTCAAGCGGCACCCGGGCACCGTTGCCGTAGCCGCCGACCAGGTACTCGGCCCGGACGGCGCTGCCGTCGGGTGCCACCCAGCGGAAGGCGCCGGCGTCGACGGCCGCCGGCACGCCCCGCCACACGACGGCGTGCTCGATGCCGAACTGCGCCAGGAGCTGGGGCATCTGCGCGACGTGGCCGAACATGTCGGGGAGGTAGCCGATGAGCATGGCCCCGCCCAGCGGGGCCGCCGTGTCCAGGCCGAGCTGCAGGTTCCGCACGAGGGTCTCGCCCGACACGAGGAACTCGTCGGGCAGCGTGTACCAGGGCCCCACCGCGATCCGCCCGGCGGTGATCAGCCGGCGCAGACGGTCGGCGTCGCCGGGGCGCACGGCCAGGTGGTCGTCCACCACCGCCAGCTGGCCGTCGAGCAGGAAGTGGGCGTAGCCGGGGCGGGCCTCGAGGTCGGCCAGCAGGCCGTCGAGCAGGTCGACGAGTCGCAGGCGGAACGTCTGGAACGGCAGGTACCACTCGCGGTCCCAGTGGGTGTGGGGGACGACGGCGACGGCCCGGGCGGCCATGGCCGCACGGTAGAGGCTTCCGCTGGCGGGCCCGGTTGACTCTCGCCATGCCATCGACCGAGGAGCTGCTGGCGCTCGAGCGCGCCGGCTGGGACGCGCTCTCCACCGCGGGCGCCGCCGGACCTTTCTACGACGACGTGCTCGCCGCCCAGGTGCTCATGCTGCTGCCCGGCGGGATGGTGATCGAGGACCGGGCCGCCGTCGTGGATTCGATGGGCGGCGCCCCGTGGGACGGCTACGAGCTCTCCGACGAGCGCGTGCTCCCGCTGTCCGACGACAGCGCCGTCGTGGCCTACCGCGCCACCGCGCGGCGCGGCGACCACACCTACCGCGGCCTGTTCGCCAGCACCTACGCTCGCCAGGACGGCGCCTGGAAGCTGGTCGTCCACCAGCAGACGCCGCTCTGACGGCCGCCGCGGTGGCCGCAACCACCGGCGGCGAGTCGCACAGATGTGCGACCGCCGGTAGCCTGTCCTGGTCCAGCCGCCGGGTGAAGGGGGTCGAGTGAACGGGATCGTCGGCTACGGGACCTACCTGCCCTACTGGCGCCTCCAGCGGGCGGCCATCACCGGCGCACTCGGCGCCGGCGGGGGCAAGGGCACCCGCAGCGTGGCCTCCTACGACGAGGACACGACCTCGATGGGCGTGGAGGCCGGCCGGGTGGCGTTGCGGGCGACGCCCGCCGGGTGGACGCCCGGCCTGCTCGCCTTGGCCACCACCGAGCCCGCCTACCTCGACAAGACCAACGCCAACGCCGTACATGCCGCCTTGCGCCTCGCATCCTCGGCGCCCGCCTTCGACGCCGTCGGCGCGGTGCGCTCGGGCATCGGCGCCGTGGTGATGGCCCGGGCCGCCGGCGGCCTGGCCGTGCTGTCCGACATCCGCACCGGAAGGCCCGGCGGCACCGACGAGTCGGGCGGCGGTGATGCCGCCGTGGCCCTCGCCTTCGGGAGCGACGAGGGGGCCGTCATCGCCACGCCCCTGGGCGGCGCGTCGGCGACGGCCGAGTTCCTCGAGCGGTGGCGCCTGCCCGGCGAGCCCGCCTCCCAGCAGTGGGAGGAGCGCTTCGGCGAGTTCGAGTACGCCGCCCTGGTCACCTCGGCCGTCACCGACGCCTTCAAGGCCGCCGGCGTGTCCGCCGCCGACATCGACCACGTCGTCCTGGCCGGCACCCACGCCCGGGCGGTGCGAGCGGCGGCCAAGGTCGTGGGCGCCTCCCCGGAGGCCTACGCCGACGACCTCACCGCCGAGGTGGGCAACACCGGCACGGCCCACTGGGCGCTGGTACTGGCCGACGTGCTCGACCGGGCCGAGCCCGATCAGACCATCGCCGTCGTGAGCCTGGCCGACGGTGTCGACGTGTGGCTGCTGCGCACCACCGCCAACCTGCCCGCCTACCGCGAGCGGGCGGGCACCTCCGTGCGCTCGCAGTTGGCCAGCACGCGGGACGACCTCACCTACGCCTCGTTCCTCACCTGGCGCGGGTTCCTGCGCCGTGAGCCGCCCCGCCGGCCCGAGCCCGAGCGGCCCGCCGGCCCCCCCAGCGCCCGCAGCGAGGCCTGGAAGTACGGGTTCGTGGGCAGCCGGGACGAGGGCGGCTTCGTCCACCTGCCGCCGGCGCGCGTGAGCATGGGCTCGGGCGAGATCGACCACATGGCCGAGGTGCCCATGGCCGACGTGCCCGCCACCATCGCCACCTACACCATCGACCGGCTGGCGTTCTCGCTGCAGCCGCCGCTCGTCGCGGCCGTCATCGACTTCGACGGCGGGGGCCGCTTCCAGTGCGAGCTCACCGACGTCGACCCGGCCCACGTCGCCATCGGCGACCGGGTCGAGATGACGTTCCGCCGCCTCTACACCGCCCAGGGCATCCACAATTACTTCTGGAAGGCACGTCCCATCCGAGGGGAGAGCTGACATGGCTTCGAAAGGCATCCGCGACCAGGTAGCGATCGTCGGGATGGGCTGCACGCCCTTCGGCGAGCATTGGGACAAGTCGGCCGACGACCTCCTCATCGATTCCTCCCAGGACGCCCTGCGCTCGGCCGGGGTCGCCCTCGACGACATCGACGCCTTCTGGCTGGGCACGATGGGCTCGGGGCTGTCGGGGCTCACCCTGTCCCGCCCCCTCAAGATCCAGTACAAGCCGGTGAGCCGGCTCGAGAACATGTGCGCCACCGGCTCGGAGGCGTTCCGCAACGCCTGCTACGCCGTCGCTTGCGGGGCCTACGACGTAGCCATGGCCATCGGTGTGGAGAAGCTCAAGGACTCGGGCTATTCGGGCCTGGTGGTGAGCGCGCCAGCCAACGACGGCACCACCGCCAACATCACCGCCCCGGCCAGCTTCTCGCTGCTCGCCCCCGCCTACGCCAAGAAGTACGGCGTGGACGAGGCCGAGATGAAGGATGTGCTCACGCGCATCGCCTGGAAGAACCACCACAACGGCGCCCGCAACCCCCGGGCGCAGTTCCGTAAGGAAGTGTCCAAGGAGACCATCGCCTGCTCGCCCCTGGTGGCGGGCCCGCTGGGGATCTTCGACTGCTCGGGCGTGTCCGACGGCTCGGCCGCGGCCGTCATCGTGCGGGCCGAGGACGCCCACCGCTACACCGACAAGCCGATCTACGTGAAGGCGCTGTCGTTCGCCGCCGGGCCGGCCGCCGGCCCCATCGATCCCAGCTACGACTACACCAGCTTCCTCGAGGTCGTGCGCTCGGCCGAGGACGCCTACCGCCAGGCCGGCATCACCAACCCCCGCGCCGAGCTGGCCATGGCCGAGGTGCACGACTGCTTCACGCCCACCGAGCTGGTGCTCATGGAAGACCTGGGCTTCGCCGAGCGGGGCATGGGGTGGAAGGAAGTGGTGGCGGGCACCTACGACCTCGAGGGCGAGCTGCCGGTGAACCCCGATGGCGGCCTCAAGAGCTTCGGCCACCCCATCGGGGCGTCGGGCCTGCGGATGCTGTTCGAGTGCTGGCTGCAGCTGCGCCACGAGGCGCCCCCGTATCGGGCCCTGCGCAGTGTGAGCGAGCTGGGCAAGACCAAGGCCCTCACCCACAACCTCGGCGGGGCGCCGGGCAACTGCGTGAGCTTCGTGTCGGTGGTCGGCAGCGAGCCCGA
>JBIOZN010000380.1:0-7906 GCA_044871175.1 Acidimicrobiales bacterium
AGTACGTGGGCGCGTATCTCGCGGTGCTGGGCCGGTGCGACGCCTTGGTGTTCACCGGCGGCATCGGCGAGCACAGCGCTCCGGCGCGGGCGGGCGCGTGCGAGGGGCTGATTGGGCTGGGGATCAGCGTCGACGCCGCGCGCAACGAGGCCGGCGCCGAGGTGATCTCTCCAGACGGTGCAGCCGTGGCGGTGATGGTCGTGCCCACCGACGAGGAGTTGGCCATCGCCCGCCAGACGGCCGCGGCCGTCGCGGCCCCGTGACGACACGACGCCAACGCGAGGCACCGTGACGACCGACTGGAACCCGGTGCTCAAGACCGAGCTGGAAAAGCCCTACTGGGCCGAGCTGCAGGCCTACGTGCGGGCCGAACGGGAGCGCCACCCGGTGTACCCGCCGGCGGGCGAGGTGTTCGCCGCCCTGCACCTCACGCCCTACGCGGCCGTGAAGGTGCTCATCCTCGGCCAGGACCCCTACCACGGACCCGGGCAGGCGCACGGGCTGTGCTTCTCCGTGCGGCGCGGGGTGGCGCCGCCCCCGTCGCTTGTGAACATCTTCGCCGAGCTGCAGGCCGACCTCGGCATCCCGCCGCCGGGCCACGGCTGCCTCGACGCCTGGGCGCGCCAAGGGGTGCTGCTGCTGAACGCCTCGCTCACCGTGCGGGGCGGGGTGGCGGCGTCCCATCAGGGCAAGGGCTGGGAGACGTTCACCGACGAGGTGATCAAGGCGGTGAACGCCAAGCCCGAGCGGGTCGTGTTCATCCTGTGGGGCTCGTCGGCGCGCCGGAAGAAGGTGCTGGTCGACACCGGCCGCCACGTCGTCATCGAGTCGGCCCACCCGTCACCGTTGTCGGCCCACAACGGGTTCTTCGGCTCCCGCCCGTTCTCCCGGGCCAACGCCGCCCTGGTAGCGGCCGGGCGCGAGCCCGTCGACTGGCGCCTGCCCCCCGGCTGAACCGGTTCGCACCCTGAGGGGGCACATACGCCCCTCACGGTGCAATCAGTGGGTGGTGGGGGCACCGAAGGCGGCGGGGAGGCGGTCGCGCCAGACGGTCGTGAGGTCGGCGACCCCGACGTCGATCAGCGAGCCGAGCACGAGGCGCCCGCCGCCGGCGACGCCCAGGTCGACGCTGGCGACACCCGCGCCGTCGGCCCGCAGGCGCACCTCGTCGACCCATCGGGCGGCCACCGCCACCACGACGCGGCCCGGCCCCTCGGCGAACAGGGCGACGTGGTCGAGCTCGTCCACGGGCGACGCCAGCCCCACGCCACCGGCCACCGCCATCTCGGCCACGCACCCGGCCAGGCCCCCGTCGGCCACGTCGTGCCCGCCGACCACGAGGTCCTCGGCCACCAGCGCCCGCACCAACTCGGCCACCACGGCCACCGCGCCGTGGTCGACCGCCAGCAGGGTGCCCCCACGCGCCCCCGCGCGCCACGCCCACGCCGAGCCGGCCAGGTCGGCGGTGCCGACCCCCACACCCAGCACGACGACGTGGGCACCGTCGAGCAGCGCCGGCGGCGGCGGCCGCCGCTCCAACCGGGCGATCACGCCCAGCAGCCCGACGACGGGCGTCGGGTCGATGTCGGCGCCCGCGCTCTCGTTGTAGAGGCTGACGTTGCCACCCACCACGGGCACGCCGAGGTCGCGACACGCCGTGGCCATGCCGTCCACCGCCTCGGACAGCTGCCACATCACCTCGGGGTGCTCGGGGTTGCCGAAGTTCAGGTTGTTCACCAGCGCCCGTGGCACGGCACCGACGCAGGCCAGGTTCAGCACAGCCTCGGCCACCAGTCGCTCGGTGCCGCGGCGGGGGTCGACGGCGCACCAGCGGTGGTTGCCGTCGCAACTGATCGCCAGCCCCCGGCCCGTGTCGAGGCCCGTCAACGGATGCTTGAGCCGCAGCACGGTGGCGTCGGCCCCCGGCCCCACGACGGTGTTGAGGAAGAGCTGGTGGTCGTACTGGCGGTAGACCCACGTCGGATCGCACAAGCCCTCGGCCAGCGCGGCCACGGCCTCGGCCGGCGACGGGGGCGCCAGGGTGGCCGGGTCGGTCTCCCGCCGGCGGTCGGGCGGCCGGCGTGCTCGGTCGTAGCGCGGGGCGTCGTCGTGCAGCGACGCCGCCGGCACGTCGGCCAGCACCGGCCCGCCCTCGCCGTCCAGGATCCGCAGGCGACCACCCGACGTGACCCGGCCGATGACGGTGGCCCGCACCTCCCAGCGCTCGCACACCGCCAGCACGGCATCGAGATCGGCGGGCGTGACGATGGCGAGCATGCGCTCCTGGCTCTCCGACGTCATGACTTCGAAGGGCTCCATGGCCGGTTCGCGCCGCGGCACCGCCCGCACGTCGACATCCATGCCGACACCGCCCCGGCTGGCGGTCTCGCTGGTGGCGCAGGTGAGCCCGGCCCCGCCCAGGTCCTGGATGCCCACCACCAGCCCGGCGTCGAGCAGGGCCAGGCAGGCTTCGATCAACCGTTTTTCCTCGAACGGGTCCCCGACCTGGACGCTGGGCCGCTTGGCCTCGTCCGCGCTGGCGCCCCGGCCGCCGCCGTCGCCGTCGCCGCCCGTGAAACCGGCCGACGCCAGCACGCTCACGCCCCCGATGCCGTCGCGGCCGGTGGTGGACCCGAGCAGCACGGCCAGGTTCCCGACGCCCCGGGCCCGGCCGAACACGAGCCGGTCGGCGGGCATGATGCCGACGCACAGCACGTTGACGAGCGGGTTGTCGCGATACGTCGGGTCGAACACGAGCTCGCCTCCGACCGTGGGCACGCCGACGGCATTGCCATAGCCGGCGATTCCCGACACCACGCCCTCGGCGATCCAGCGGCTGCGGGAGTCGTCGAGCGGGCCGAACCGCAGCGCGTCCATCAGCGCAATGGGGCGGGCGCCCATGGTGAACACGTCCCGCATGATCCCGCCCGCGCCGGTGGCCGCGCCCTGGTACGGCTCGATGGCCGACGGGTGATTGTGGCTCTCGATGCGGATGGCGGCGGCGATGCCGTCGCCGACGTCGACCACACCCGCGTTCTCGCCCGGGCCCACCAGCACCCACGGCGCGTCCGTGGGCAGCCGCCCGAGGTGCACGCGGGATGACTTGTACGAGCAGTGCTCGCTCCACATCACGGCGTACATCGCCAACTCGAGGTGGTTGGGAGCGCGCCCGAGGAGCCGGTTGATCTGGTCGGCCTCGTCGTCGGTGAGCCCCAGCGCGCGGTGAACGGGCTCGGGAGACGAGGAGGACACGACCCAAGCCTAGTGACCGGCGCGCCTACGGAGTCCGTGCGATGCCCGTCCCCCGCCGGAATGGGGCCAATCGAGCCCACGTTGAACGTGTATTTCCCGGCGAGTAGGACTTGAAACTGGCTGCATGAGACGCCATGCTGGCGGTATGCCTCCGCGCAAATCCGCCAAGCGCACCATGACAGATGAGCACAAGGCCGCCCTGGCCCAAGGAAGAGACGAAGGGCGGGCCGTGCGCGCCTACCTGGAAGCACTGGAGGCCCACCGCCCCAAGCGGGGGCGTAAGCGCACACCCGATTCCATCTCCAAGCGGCTGCAGGCGATCGAGCGGGCCCTGCCCGATGCCGATCCGTTGGCGCGCGTGAAGCTCATCCAAGAGCAGATGGATCTGCAGAGCGAGGCCGAGCAGTTGCAGTTGAAGACGGACCTGTCCGATCTCGAGTCGGAGTTCTTGCGCTCGGCTCGCAGCTACAGCGAACGCAAGGGCATCTCCTACGCCGCTTGGCGGGCCATCGGCGTCAGCCCGAGCATCCTCAAGAAGGCGGGGATCAGCCGCTCGATGTGACGCTCAGCGGCACACCGGCCAGCGCCCGCACGAGCGCCGTGCCGTCGGTGGAGCCGAGCAAGGCGTGGCAGGCGCGCTCGGGATGCGGCATGAGTCCGACGACGTTGCGCCCCTCATTGCACACGCCGGCCACGTCGTCCACCGAGCCATTGGGGTTGTCGAGGTACCGCAGCACGATGCGGTCTTCGGCGCGCAGGGTGTCGAGCACCTGGGGTGAGCACGTGTAGTTGCCCTCGTAGTGGTTGACAGGCAATCGCAGCACGGTTCCCGGGGCGACACCGGCCGTCAGGGGCGTGGCGCTCTCCACCCTGACCCGCACGGTGGTGCACACGAACTTGAGGCCGCGGTTCTTCTGCAGGGCGCCCGGCAGCAGGCCCGCCTCGGTGAGCACCTGGAAACCGTTGCAGATCCCCACCACCAGACCGCCGGCGGCGCCGAAGTCGGAGACCCTCGCCATGATCGGCGAGAAGCGGGCGATGGCGCCGCAGCGGAGGTAGTCGCCATGGGCGAAGCCGCCGGGCAGGACGACGGCGTCCACGTGGGCGGGCAGGTGGCGGTCGCCGTGCCAGACGATGTCGGCGTCACCGCCGAGCTGGCGCACGGCCTCCACCACGTCGGCTTCGCAGTTCGTGCCGGGGAACAACACCACGCCGACGGTCATACCGCCTCCACCGCCTCGGCCACCGTGACGGCGGCGTCCTCGATCACCGGGTTGGTGAGGAACCGCTCGCAGAGGTCGTCCACTTCCTGCCGGGCGGCCTCGGCGTCGGAGGCCTCCAACACGAAACGGATGGCCTTGCCCACGCGCACCTGGTGGATACCGGTGAAGCCGAGCGTGGGCAGGGCCCGTTCGATGGTGGAGCCCTGCGGATCGGCGATGCCCGGGCGCAGCCGGACCTCCACGAGCACGTCGAACCTCACCCTGGCCGACGTTACCCGGGCGACTCGGCGCCGCCGGGCCAGGCGGCGAACGACCGGCCCGTGAGGCGTTCGTAGGCCTCGACGTACCGCGCACGGGTGGCGGCGACGGTGGCGGGCGACAGCGGCGGAGGCGGGGGACGCCTGTCCCAGCCGCTGGCGGCCAGCTCGTCGCGCACGGGCTGCTTGTCGAAGCTGGGTGGCGAGCAGCCGGGCACGACCTGGTCGACCGGCCAGAACCG
Source organism: Acidimicrobiales bacterium (assembly GCA_044871175.1). Classification (GTDB taxonomy): domain Bacteria; phylum Actinomycetota; class Acidimicrobiia; order Acidimicrobiales; family Ilumatobacteraceae; genus JBIOZN01. Next base: position 4,975 of record JBIOZN010000380.1, read on the forward strand.
CGACGAGTCCGGCGTGAGGACCTCGTCGGCCAGCACCAGCCGGCCGTCGGGGTCGGTGCCGAGTTCGAACTTGGTGTCGGCGATCACGATGCCGCGGGCGGCGGCGTGGCCGGCAGCGCGCTCGTAGACGGCCAGGCACAGGGCCCGCGCCGCCTCGGCCCGCTCCTCGCCCACCACCTTGACGGCGGCGGCGAAGGAGAGGTTCTCGTCGTGCTCGCCCATGGCCGCCTTGGTGGACGGCGTGAAGCGGGGCGCCGGGAGGGGATCGGCTAGACGCAGCCCCGGCGGGGCCACCTCGCCGTGCACCGTGCCCCGCTCGGCGTACTCCTGCCACGCCGAGCCGGCCAGGTAGCCGCGCACGATGCACTCGAGGGGCAGCATGCGACACCGCCGCACCAGCATCATCCGCCCCTCCAGCGCGGCGGCCGCCGGTGCGGCCGCAGGCGGGAGGTCGGCGGTGGAGGTGGACAGCAGGTGGCTCGGGGCCAGGTCGGCGAGCGTCGCGAACCAGAAGGTCGACAGGCCGGTGAGGATCCGGCCCTTGTCGGGGACGGGCTCGTTGAGGACGACGTCGAACACGCTCAGGCGATCGGAGGCGACCACGAGGAGACGGTCGTCGCCGGCGTCGTACAGGTCCCGCACCTTGCCCCGATGGACGTGGGGCAGGCCGACGTCGATCACGGCGCCACCGCGTCCAGCGCGTCGAACACCCTGCCCGTGTGGCGTAGGGACCGTTCGAGGTCGAACGCCTCGTCCAGCTTCTCCCCGGGAACGGCGGCCGCGACCTGCGGGTCGGCCTCGAGCCGAGCCCGGAACGACCCGCCCTCGCGCCAGGTCTCCGACGCCGCCGCCTGCACGATCCGGTAGGCGTCGTCGCGCGCCAGCCCGGCGGCCACGAGGGCGAGCAGCACGGGCTGGCTGAACACGAGCCCCCCGGTGGCGTCGAGGTTGGCCCGCATGCGCGCCGGGAAGACCTGCAGGCCGGCCACCAGCCGGGTGGCCAGGCGCAGGCCGTAGTGGGCGACGTGGGAGCTGTCGGGCAGCACCACGCGCTCGGCCGAGCTGTGGCTGATGTCGCGCTCGTGCCACAGGGCCACGTTCTCCAGGCCGACCACGACGTTGGCCCGCAGCACCCGGGCCAGCCCGGTGAGGCGCTCGGCCGTGATCGGGTTGCGCTTGTGGGGCATGGCCGAGCTGCCCTTCTGCCGGGGCTTGAAGCCCTCCTCGGCCTCGCGCACCTCCGTGCGCTGGAGGTGGCGGAGCTCCACCGCGATCAGCTCCAGAGTCGCCCCGACCGAGGCCGTCGCGTACAGGTACTCGGCGTGCCGGTTGCGGGCGACGACCTGGGTGGCCGGCACGGGCGACAGGCCGAGGGCGGCGCACACCCGGCGCTCGACGTCAGGGTCGATGTTGCTGTAGGTGCCCACGGCGCCGGACAACTTGCCCACGGCCACGGCCGCCCGGGCCCGGCGCAGGCGCTGGCGGTCACGGTCCACCTGCAGGCACCCCAGGGCGAGCTTGGCGCCGAACGTGGTGGGCTCGGCGTGCACGCCGTGGGTGCGCCCGATGGTGACGGTGTCGCGGTGCTCGAGGGCCCGAGCCTTCAGGGTGGCGACGAGCTCGCCGGCCGCGCCGATCAGGTGGTCGGCGCCGTCGCGCAGCGACCAACAGCCGGCGGTGTCGACCACGTCGGAGGAGGTGAGGCCGTAGTGGATCCAGCCGGCGGCGCCACCGATGGCGTCCTGCACGACGTCGACGAAGGCGGCCACGTCGTGGTCGGTGACGCGCTCGCGCTCGCGGCAGGCGGCGACGAAGGCGTCGTCCACCACCGGTGCGCGCCGGCGGCACTCGGCGGCGTCGGCTGCGGGCACCACGCCCAGAGCGGCCCACGCCTCCACCGCCAGCAGCTCGACCTCGAGCCAGCGGCCCAGCCGCCCCCGATCGGAGAAGATCTCCGCCATCTCCGGCGTCTGGTAGCGCTCGATCACCTCACCCCATCCTGCCAGACCGATGGGTTTGCACCTTGAAGGCCCCATATGGGCCCTGAGGGTGCAAACCCGATTACGGGCCGGGCGCGGGGGTCAGGAGGGGGTGGCGGCGATGTCGGTGCGGTAGTGGATCCCGGGCCAGGAGAGGTGGGCGACGGCCTCGTAGGCGCGCGCCCGGGCGTCGGCCACTGTGTCCGCCACCGCGGTGGCGGCCAGCACGCGCCCGCCCGCGGTGACCAGGCGACCCTCGCGGTCGCAGGCCACGCCCGCGAAGTCGAGGTGCACGCCGGGGACGGCCGCGGCCGCGTCGAGCCCCTCGATCGCGGCCCCGGTGGTGGGCGCCGCCGGGTAGCCGGGCACGGCCGCCACCACGGCCACCGCCGTCTCGGGCCGGGGACTGACCGTCATCGCGCCGAGGTCGCCGGCGGCCGCCGCCGCCAGCAGGTCCACCAGGTCGGCGTCGACCCGCGGCACCACGACCTGGGCCTCTGGGTCACCGAACCGCACGTTGTACTCGAGCAGCTTCGGACCCTCGGGCGTCAGCATGAGCCCGGCGTACAGCACGCCCCGGTAGTCGATCCCTCGCCGGCGCAGCTCGGCCAGCGTGGGCCCGGCGAACCGCTCGACCACTTCGTCCACCAGCCCTTCGTCGGCTTCGGCGACGGGCGAGAAGGCGCCCATCCCGCCTGTGTTGGGTCCCCTGTCGCCGTCACCCACGCGCTTGTGGTCACGCGCCGGCGGCAGCGGCACCACCCGCCGGCCGTCGCACACCAGCAGCACCGACAGCTCGAGGCCCGCCAGCCGCTCCTCGATCACGACCCGCCGGCCGCCGGCGACCTTCTCGGCGACGTCGGCGCGCGCCTCGCCCAAATCCTCAGTGACGAGCACACCCTTGCCCGCCGCCAGGCCGTCGGTCTTCACCACGTACCCGCCGGCCAGGCCGT
>JBIOZN010000381.1:0-9985 GCA_044871175.1 Acidimicrobiales bacterium
GCCCGACCCGCCGGACGCGCTGGTCGCCCGAGGCACTCCAGTCGGACAGTCCGGTGAGGGCGGTGGGCACCGCCGACAGCACGCCGAGGGCGACCAGGCGTTGCGCGGCCGCCTGGGCCCGGCGACCGCCGGCCAGGTCGAGGACGTTCGCGCTGGTCCAGAACCCGATGGGCAGGTCGGTGAACAGGGGATGGGCGGCGTGGCCCAGCCAGCCGCCCCCCAGCCACCAGCGGGCCGGTCCCCGGCCGACCACGTCGGCGAGGGCGCCCGCCACTGGCGTGGCCACCGCGTCGAGGCCGTCGGCACCCTCCAGACGCTCCACCAGGCTCGCCACCATCCACCTCCCTCGGCCGCGCAACGATCCGTCGTCGGGTACCCGGGCGGTCCCGGCCGCAGTCCCGCAGTGTGCTTCGATCCTCCGATGGAGCTGTTCCCGTCCCTTCCCCTCGATTCCTGGCGAGAGTCCAAAGAGACGCTCCACCGCTTCGCCCAGGTGGTCGGGAAGGTGCGGCTCGCCGCCAGCCCCCGGCGCAACCATTGGTGGAACGTGCCCTTTCACGTCACCGGCCGGGGGATCACGACCCGCCCCATGGGCGACGACTCGATCTTCACCATCGACTTCGACTTCGTCGACCACCGGCTCGAGGTGGCCGCCATCACCGGATCGCGGGTGTCGTTCCCGCTGGCCGGCCAGTCGGTGGCCTCGTTCTACGCCGCCACCATGAGCGCGCTGGACGTCCTGGGGGTACAAGCGGCCATCCGGGCCGAGCCCTTCGACCTGGCCGACTCGATCCCCTTCGCCGAGGACACCGCCCACGCCCACTACGACCCCGAACGGGTGACGCGCTACTGGGTGGTGCTCAGCCAGGTGAACCTCGTGCTCGAACAGTTCGCCGCCGGCTACGCCGGCAAGACCAGCCCCGTGCACCACTTCTGGCATACCTTCGACATCGCCGTCACCCGGTTCTCCGACCGGCGCATCGACCAACCGCCCAGCGCCGACGCCGTCACGCGCGAGGCGTACTCACGCGAGGTCGTCAGCTTCGGGTTCTGGTTCGGCGACGACAACGTGCCCGAGCCCGCCTTCTACAGCTACACGGCCCCCGAGCCGGCCGGCCTCAGCGACGAACCGCTGAGCCCGCGTGCGGCCCGTTGGATGGAGTCGCGCGGCAGCCACCTCGCCCTGCTCACCTACGAGGCGGTGCGGGCCGAGCCCCAGGACCGCCGCCGGGACGTCGTGCTGGCGTTCTACGAGAGCGCCTACGCCGCCGGTGCCCGCCGGGCGGGCTGGGACGTCGCGGCCCTGGCCGCCCCCGGCGGCGTCACCGACCCCGTCCTGCTCGGCTGACGGCCTCTGGGCCCTCGGCGCGTCTCGGCGCGTCACGAACACTCGCCCCCACCTGTGGGACCGGGGTTGACGCGAGCGGTCCGAGCCGTCACAGTCATCCGGACCTGTCGCCGCTCACGGAGGAGCTGCCATGGAAGCGCCTGCTTTTCCCTTCGAGTCCGTCCGCGTCGTGCCGTGGATCGACCCGCTCACCGACCGGGTGGGCCACGACCCGCGGTCGGCCTACGTCGAGCGCTGCTGGACGGGCGTGCTCGGCCCCACCACCACCCTGCTGCTGCGGCGCCTGGCCGACCGCTTCGACGCCGACCCCGACGGCTTCGAGCTGCCCCTGGCCGACACCGCCGCCAGCCTCGGGCTGGGCGGGTTCGCCGGCCGCAACAGCCCCTTCGCCCGGGCCCTGCAGCGCACCGCCCAGTTCGGGCTGGCCCGCTTCGGCACCGGCGGGATGGCCGTCCGCCGCCGCCTCCCGCCCCTCACGCACCGCCAGCTCGAGCGCCTGCCCGCCGAGGTCCGCCAGGCCCATCTCGCCTGGGTGCACCACCCGAGCGCGCGCCCGGCGCTGGCCGACCCGGAGCGGGTGGCGCGCGCCGCCCGCTCGCTGCTCGACCTCGGCGACGGGCCCGACCTGGTGGTGCGCCAGCTCGTGGCCTGGGGCGTCGAGCGCGACCTGGCCCGCGACGCGGTGGCGGCGAGCGCCAGCCAGGACCTGCCCCCGGCCGCTTAGACAGCCGGGGCCCGAGCGGGCGCCCTCAGGGCGTGTTCGGGCCGCGAATGCGGCCTTCCACCGCCGCGCTCACGGGCGAGTGGTCGGAGATGTAGGCGATGACGATGTCGAGCAGGGCGTCACCGGGCTGAGCCACGTCGGCGCCCTGCGCGAGCACGGTGTAGCCGTCGCCGCCGGTGAACATGAAGTCGTTGGTGACGATCCGCACGGTGTCGGCCGGGCCGAGCGGGACGGCCGTGTCGCCGTCGACGCTCTTGCGGATCGTGTCCACCACCGGCGTCGTGCCGTTGCAGTGGTAGGTGATCCACAGCCCCGATACCTGCGGGACCCGCCCGGTGTTGATGGCGGTATTGCACACCGGGGAGAAGCCGTTGACCAGCGCCTCCTGCAACTGCGCCCCGGTGAGCGTCTCGATCACCGTGCGGTTACCGAAGGGCAGGACGGCGAACACCTCGCCCCAGGTGATCTCGCCCGGCTGCTCCCCGGCCGTCGGTGGTGTCACGAACAGATCCTGGCGGAGCCCGCCCGAGTTGGTGAGGGCCGCGTCCACGCCCGGGTACTTCAACCGCATGGCGTCGGCCACCAGGTTGCCCATGGCCGACTCCTTCAGCCGGGTCAGGTCGCGCTCGATGTTGCTCGCCTGCGTGCCGATCACCTGGTTGCGCAGATCGGCCGTCTCGGCGTTGGCGGCGTCGATGATCGCCTGCACGTCGGCGCGCGGTGCGACGCCGATGTCCTTGGCGTAGCGGGTCGCCCCGCCGACCCAGGCCACGTCGCCGTCCTCCACCACGGCGTCGAGCACGGAGTAGCTGGCGCCGGCGTTGATCCCCTCGGTGACGAGGATGTGCCCGACCATCGTGTTGGTGACGCGGTGGGTGTGGCCGGCGATGATGGCGTCGACGGTGGTGCCCTGCAGGGCGTCGGCGATGGGGACGATCGGTCCCTGCCAGGGCACGGGCGCGTTGCCGTCGCGGGCGTTCTGACCCAAGGCGCTGCCCTCGTGAATCACCACCACCTGGACCTTGACGCCTTGGCGGCGTAGCCGGGCCGACTCGGCCTTGATGCGATCCGCTGCCGGCAGGAACGTGAGATCCTCGGTCGCTCCCGCGCTCACCAGCTCGGGGGTGGTCTCGAGGGCGGCGCCGATCACGCCCACGCGCACGCCCGCCACGTTCAGCGTCACCGAGGGCGTCACCCAGTCGGGGCGCCGGCCCGTGGCCGTGTCGACGATGTTGGTGGCCAGGAACGGGAACTTGGCCTGGGCCTGCTGGGCCAACAAGCGCTCGACGCCGTAGTCAAACTCGTGGTTGCCGTAGCTGGTGGCGTCGAGCCCCCACGCGTTCTCCACGTCGATGGCGGGCCGATCCTCGAGCAGAGCCGAGTTGGGTGGCGAGGCCCCCACGTTGTCACCGCCCGCCAGGAGCAGCCCGGGCGTGCCCGACGAGGTGAACTCCTGGTCGAACATGGTCGCCAGGAACGCGGCGCCGCCGGCCCTGACGTTGATGCCGTCGTAGGGCAGGGTGGTCGGGTCGAGCTGGCCGTGGAAGTCGTTCACCCCCACGATGGTGAGCTGGCGCCGATTGCGATCACCCTTCACCACGTCCAGCCGGGCCTTGCCCTGGGTCTGGTCGGGCTGCGGGACGCCCATGAGGTAGGCGATCGTCGGCGCCACGTCGATGGTGCGGATCGCCGGGATGGTGCCCTGGTCGATGTTGCGCCCGCCGGCCAGGAACGTGGCGCGCATGTTCGTGTTGCTGAGCGGCTCGCGTACGTCGGGCACGTAGCCGTGCTGGCCGAAGAACGCTGATCGGGCCACCAGGGTGCCGGGCGTGGCGGCGTCGAACTGGTAGGGCGGGTAGGCGAAGGCCACCACGTCACCGGTGCGCGTGGGGTGGGCCATGTCGGCGGTCGTGCCCGGCCCGTTGGGGACGTACCGGGCCTCGGCCCTGGTGAACACGCGATCGATCACCGTCCACCCCTCGGGGCGGCCGTCGTGGGTCCAGTCGTTGGGGTCGGCCACGGCCTCGAAGGCGCCCTTGATCTGCCCGACGGTGGCCGCTTCGTCGGCCGCCGCCACCTGCTGGAACCCGCCTGGGGCCGGGGTGGGGTCACGCCCGGCCAGGTTGAGGTAGATCTGCACCGTGCCACCGGCCCAGCACGCCTTGGCCTTGCCGATCGTCTCGGCCCGGGCCGGCAAGCAGTTCGACGTCTGGGGCGTCGACAGCAGGCCGAGGTCGACCAGGACCTTGCTGGCGTCGACGGCCAGGAACTGGGGCGCGAACCCGTGGTCGGACCCCACGAACGTGGTCGTGCGCGGGCCGTCGAGGTGGTCCTGGGCCAGGCGCATGGTCTCGTCGGCCCCGGCGTAGGCCTGGCGCAGATAGTCCTCGCGGGCGGCGGCCCGGTGGTCCCGGACGCCGTTCACGTCGACGTCGTCGTAGGCGGGGTTGAGCCGCCCGCCCGGCAGCCGCCGGGTGACGAGGCCGAGGAACTGGTGCTGGAACTCGTCGGTGGTGGGGTAGCCGACCAAGGCGAGGTCGGGGTGGTAGGTGTCGAGGATGTAGGTGAGGATCGGGTGCAGCGCCTCCTTCCAGTAGAGGCCCTGCTGCACGTAGGTGTCCTCGCTGACGATGCCGGCCTCGAGGATGGCGAAGTCGGCCGCCGTGGAGGTGTGGTACTCGGCCGCCAGGTACTCGTCGAAGTCGGTGTAGCCGGGCTCGCCCGGCCAGGTGGGCCAGGTGGCGATGACGCGCGACACCGAGGTGTGGAACAGGCGCACCCGGCTGAGGTCGGAGGCCAGGGTCTCGACCTTGACCAGGAAGCCGGCCGTCTTCCCGTCGAGGGCGCCCCCCGACACCGTGACCTTGACGTCGGCCCACTCGCCCTCGGCCAGGTCAGCGACCGTCGCACCTCCGTCCTTGTCCCGAGCGAAGAGGACGCGGTCGTAGTTGGTGCGCCCGTCGTTGGTGGAGTCGTAGAGGTAGGCGTTGAGGCCGTACTTGTCGACGCCGGCGTCGAGCACGCGCAGGCGCATCTCCTGGGCGGGGCTGTACGACGTGGGGACGTTGGTCCAGCCGGTGGCCGGCGTCGGGGTGGCGCCGGCGAAGGGCGCCTGCCCGGCGAAGCCGAACGGGTGGTCGAACTGCAGCCCGAACGAGCGGATGAAGGCGGCGTCGTCGGCCGGAGCGGCGTCGATGTAGTTGGTGGCCACCCCGCGCCCCGAATGGAACGTGCGGTAGTCGACGGTGGGACCGGAGGTAACGGCCTCGGCCCCGCCGGCGTACTCGATCTGGGCCACCTTCCTGCCCGCCCGCTCGGCCGACTGGGCGATGGTCTCGGCCTGCAGCACACCCGGGTCGAAGGCCGCCGTGCGGGTGCCGAAGGGCTTGCCGTTGACGTGGAACGTGTTGTTGGTGGATCCGTGCACCCCCGACCACGCCCCGGTGGCCAGGCTGTACCAGCCCGCCCCGGTGTTGGGGGGCGCCTGGGTGAGCAGACCGCCGCCGCTGGCCTTCACGCCCGAGCGCAGCAGGCGGGCGAAGCCCGGGACGACGCCCTCGCGGGCGTACCGCTCGACCCGGTCCTGCACCATCCCGTCGGCCACGAAGAACAGCGCGGGACGCTCGCGTCCCGCCTTGGCGCCGGCCGCCGGCACCGGCACCAGCCCGACGAGGGACGCCAGCAGGACGACGACCATCACCGGCAGACCTCGAACGGCGCGGCGGAGCGAACGGCTCATCTTCACCCTCCCACTCGGTCGATACGGACGCGCAGGGTGCGGCCGTCGTCGCCCACCTCACCCTGGGACGCGGCGGAGTCAAGCATGGCCTGGAAGCGGTCCTCCCAGCCCGGCCCGGCCCGGCCGGTGGCCGCCTCCCGGAGCGCCTGCACGGAGATCCAGGCGTGCTCAGCGTCGTCGTCGAGCCGCCCGAAAGTGGCCACGGTGGCCGCGACGTCGCCGCCACCGGCCACCTCGACCCGGACCGCCTCGAGGTCGTCCAGGTCGCGGACCTCGGCGCCGGAGCCGTCGGTGTCGAGGTGGACGATCACGCCGGCGACGGTACTCGCGGGGTGTCACGCAGTTGTCAGTGCGCCAGGCGGAGCACCCCGAACGCCGCGCCCTGAGGATCCATGACCACGGCGAAGCGCCCGCCCGGGAAGTCCATGGGGGGCAGGGCGACCGTGCCGCCCAATCCCCGGGCCCGCTCGACGGCGGCGTCGGGGTCGTCGACGGCGAAGTACACGAGCCAGTGCGGGGGCACGCCGGCGGGCACGCCGGGAGGCATGTGCATCCCGCCGGCGATGCTCTCGCCGTTCACCTTGAACTCGGTGTAGGCCACATCGCCGCCCTCGGACGTCTGGGCGTCCCAGCCGAACACGTCGCGGTAGAACGCCTTGGCCGCCTCGACGTCGGTGGTGTTGAGCTCGGTCCAGGCGAAGGCGCCGGGCTCGCTCACCAGTTGCGCGCCGTGGTGCTGGCCCGGCTGCCACACCGAGAAGAAGGCCCCCTGGGGGTCCTGGAACACGGCCATGTGTCCCTGGCCCATGACGTCCATCGGCGCCATCACCACCGTGCCGCCCGCCTTGCCCACCTTGGCGGCGGTGTCCCCGGCGTCGGCGACGCTGACGTACGTCGCCCACACCGGCGGACCGGGGTTCATCTGCGGCCCGTAGCCGGCCACCATCTTGGCGTCCTTGGTGAAGAAGCCGTAGCCCCCGGTCTCCTCGGGCGGGCCGGCCGACTCGGCCTGCCAGCCGAACAGCCCGCCGTAGAAGCCCTTGGCCCCTTCGATGTCGGTGCCGATGTCGACCCAGCACGGGATCCCTGGCGCGTACTCCGACCGTTCCGGCATGTCGCCCCCCTCACTCGTGGACCAGGGCGAGGGTAGCGCCACCGCCCATCTGCTAGCCCGGGGCGGTGCGCCGCATCGACATGGCCGAGCGCCGGGCACGGCTCGGCCGGCGGCATCACCTGGCCCCGTCGACGCTCGCCGCCGACGTGGTGGACGCGAGCCGCGACCTCGTCGGGCTGCACGCCACCGACCCGGCGTCGGTGTTCCTGGCCGCCCGGGCCCGGGTGGCCGGTGTCGTGCCCGGCGACCTCGAGGGCGAGCTGTACGAGTCCCGCCGGCTGGTGCGTATGCTCGGCATGCGCCGGACGCTGTTCGTCGTGCCCGCCGAGCTCGTCCCCGTCGTGCACTTCGCCGCCAGCGTGGCCCTCGTGCCCAACATGCGCCGCCTCCTGGTGCAGCACCTCGAGCAGGCCGGTGTCCCCGACGCCCGGGTGTGGCTGGCCCGGGTGGAGAAGGACACCGTGCGGGCACTGGCCCGCCGGGGCGAGGCCACCGCCCGGCAGCTCGGCGAGGACGTCCCCGGCCTGCGCCACGTGCTGTCGTACGCGCCGGGCAAGGCCTACGCCACCGATGCCGCCATCACCCCCCGGGTGCTCACCCTGCTGGGCTGTGAAGGTCACATCGTGCGGGGCCGCCCGCGCGGGTCGTTCACCAGCACGCAGTACACCTGGGCGCCGCTGGCCGCGTGGCTGCCTGGTGGGATGGGCCGGCTGACGCCGGCGGCCGCCCGGGCCGAGCTGGCCCGGCGGTGGCTCGGCGCCTTCGGCCCCGCCCTCCCCGCCGACCTCGCCTGGTGGGCCGGGTGGACGATGCGCGACACCCGGGCGGCGCTGGCGGCCGTGGGCCCGGTGGAGGTTTCCCTGGACGAGGGCGCAGGTGTGGTGCTGCGCAATGACGACGAGCCGGTCGCCCCGCCCGAGCCCTGGGTGGCGCTGCTGCCTGCGCTCGACCCCACCGTGATGGGCTGGCAGCAGCGGGACTGGTACCTGGGCGCCCACCGGGCGGCGCTGTTCGACCGCAGCGGCAACGCCGGGCCGACGGTGTGGGCCGACGGGCGGGTGGTGGGCGGGTGGGCCCAGCGCCGTGACGGAGAGGTGCGGGTCCACCTGCTCGAAGACGTGGGCGCCGAGGCCGACGCGGCCATCGCCGCCGAGGCGACGCGGGTGGCGAGCTGGCTCGGCTCCGTGCGCGTCCTCCCCCGGTTCCGCACGCCCCTCGAGCGGGAGCTGTCGGCCTAGCCGGCGCCGGCGGCGAGGATGGCGGCGTGGACCTCGGGTTGACAGGCAAACGGGCGATCGTCACCGGCGGCAGCCGGGGCATCGGCAAGGCGGTGGCACGGGTACTGGCCGAGGAGGGGTGTGACGTGGCCATCGCCGCTCGCGGGCGGGAGGCACTGGAGGCGGCCGCCGCCGAGCTGGCCGCCGCCACCGGCCGTCGGGTCGTGCCCACGCCGGTCGACACGGGGTCGGACGAGTCGGTGCGGGCCATGGTGGCGGCCGCCGCCGAGGCGCTGGGTGGGGTCGACATCCTGGTCAACTGCGCCGCGCGCCCCCTCGGCCAGGCGCCGCCGCCCCAGCTGGCCGCCATCACCACCGAGCTGTTCTGGGACGACGTCAACGTCAAGGTGCTGGGCTACCTCCGCTGCGCCCAGGCGGCGGCGCCCCTCATGGCGGCCCAGGGCTGGGGACGGATCGTCAACGTCTCGGGGTTGGGCGCCCGCACGACGGGATCGGCCGTGGGCTCGATGCGCAACGTGGCCGTGGCCGCCCTCACCAAGAACCTGGCCGACGAGCTCGGCGCGCAGGGGATCAACGTCACCGTGGTGCACCCGGGCCTCACCCGCACCGAGGCCACGCCCGGTGTGGTCGCCCGCCTGGCCGCCGCCCGCGGCATCGACGAGGCCACCGCCGAGCGCCGCCTGGGCGGCAATGTCCTCGGCCGGCTCGTGGACGCCGACGAGGTGGCGTGGGTGGTCGCCTTCCTGGCCTCGCCCCGCTCCGTGGCCATCACGGGCGACGCCGTCGTGTGCGGCGGCGGCATGCCGGGGGCGATCTACTACTGAGGCCATGGCGCTCATGTCACCGTTCCGTTGACCTGTCCGACGGAACGGTTACTCAGCCGGCGACCGGGAGCCAGAGGAGGCCGAGGGCGACCACGCTCACGTCGGTGCGCTCGAGCGGGATGCTCACCGTCTCGACGGCACTCGCCTTGGCCTGCCACTCGTTCTGGATGGCGGTGAGCTCCTCGGCCAGGTCGGCGTCGAGGTCCTCGAGCGCGTGCTGGGCCTCCTCGACGCGGTTCTGGGCCGCCTCGGCCCGCTGTCCCGAGGTCGTGGCGCGCGACCTGCGCCCGGCGGTCGTGCCCATCCCCCGCAGCACCGAGCTGATCCCGCCCCGGCGCCCGCCCAGGAAGCCGCCGAGGACGCTGCCCACGCCGCCCAGCAGCTCTTCGCTCCGCCGGCCCTTGGCCTCGCTGGCGGCGACGTCGGCCCGGTCCTCGGCCTTGGCCAGCGCGTCGCGGGCCCGGTCGAGCTTGGCCTCGTACTTGTCGCGGAGCTTGGCCGCCTCACCGTCGGCGCCGGCACTGGCCGCCTCGGTGCAGCGGTTGGCGAAGCTCTCGGGCGTCTCGCCCACCCGAGACCACAGCTTGAGCTGGCGGTTGCGCTGCACTTCCACCGCGCGATTGGCGGCCAGATGGTCGACCAGCGCCTTCTTCAGCCCGGTCCAGTAGCCCTTGGTGTCGATGGGGGCCGAGGGGGCGACGAAGCGGGCGCCTGGCGGCGCCGTCGGGGTCAGGTCGCGGTCGTCGTAGTCGACGGCGACGGCGGCGCCCATGTCGGGCGCCTCGGTGAGGGGGTGCAGGACCGCCTCCCACTCCTCGGTGTGGCGCACGTCGGCGGCCGTGTCGTCGTACATGAGGCGCACGCGAGCGATGGCCGCCGCCTCCAGCCGCGTGCCGCCGGGGTGGGCGCCGGCCTGCGCCGCCCACGGCGCGTCGGCCGCCAGGTGGTACACCGGCGTGCCGGCGGCCACCTGCGGGGCGGCGGCCAGCTCGTCGTCG
>JBIOZN010000382.1:0-6614 GCA_044871175.1 Acidimicrobiales bacterium
CGACGATGGCGGCCAGCACCAGGGCGGCGACCAGCGCCGCCAGCGCGGCCGGTCCTCGCCACGAGCGAGACCGCCGGGCGCCGAGCTCGACATCGACGCCCGCGGTGAGGTCAGGCTCGCCCTCCCCCGCGCCGCCGTCGGTCCCGCCGGCGGCGGGGCGGGTGGTGGCAGCGGCGCTGCCGGCGAGGGGCTGGACGCTGAGAGCGGGAAGGGCGGGCTCCTCGACCGGCGCGCCGCACTGCCGGCACGAACGCGCCGCACGGGGCACCGCCGCGCCGCACCCGGGGCAGTGGCGACTGGTCACGCGCTCACCCCCCGTCCGGTCCGGTGGTGCTCCCCGGCACCATGGCGTGAGGTTACCGGTGGAGGCTGGCGCGAAGCAGGGGCGTCACCGCCCTTCCCCGGGGTCGACGCGGTCGAGGTCGGTGACGACGGTCTCGACCTCGACCCGCGCGTCGGTGAGACGCCGGCGGCACAGGGCGATGAGCTCGGCCGCCCGCCGTACACGGGCGGCGAGCACGTCGACGTCGACGGCGTCGCCCTCGAGCTCGGCGAGGATGGTCTCGAGCTCGGCCAGTGCCTCCCGGTAGCCGGGCGTGGGCGGCGCGTGCGGCGCGGTCGGCGGGGTCGGCGGGATGGGCTGAGGCGGCGGGGTTGGGCTCACGGCCCCACCTCTTCCACTCGGCTGCGGACACGGCCGTCGGCCAGCGTCGTGATGAGCTCGTCGCCCGGGCTGACGTCGCTGGCGCTCGTGACCACGCCGCCGGCGCTGGTGCGGGTGATGCTCCAGCCTCGCGCCAGGGCGCGGGCGGGATCGAGGGCGGCGACGCGGGCGGCCAGCCCGGTGAGCTCGCGCTCGGCCCCGACGACGGCTTGCGGCGCGGCGCGGGCCAGGCGGGCGGCGAGACGGTCGAGGTCTCGCCCGGCAGCCGTGGCGTGGCGCCGGGCGGCGCCCTCCAGCCGGCCGGCGTCGCGCTCGGTGCGGCCTTGGGAGGAGGCCACCGCCGCCCGGGCGCGCTGCCCGAGGCGGCGCCCGTCGGCCGCCAGGCGTTCGTCGGCCCGCCCCACGACCGCATGCGTGCGCGCCGCCAGCCGGTGGCCCCGGGTGACCAGGGCGGCCGTGTGGCGGTCGAGCTGGGCTAGGGCCCGCGCGGTGATGGTCGACCAGCAGGTCTCGGCCGCCCGCTGGTGGCGGCCGGCCTGCTCGACCAGCCACGCGGCCACGGCCGTGGGCGTCTTGAGGGCGAGGTGGGCGACCTCGTCGGCCACGGCCCGGTCGATCTCGTGACCCAGGCCGGTGATCACGGGGACGGCCAGCCCGGCGATCGTGCGCGCCACCGCCTCGGCGTCGAACGTGGCCAGATCGGTACGCGACCCCCCGCCGCGCACGAGCGCGATCACGTCGACCCGCCCAGCCCCCAAGGTGCCCACGGGGCCGGCCGAACCGAGGGCGCGCAGGGCGGCGGCCACCGCCCGCTCGGCCCCCGGTCCCTGCACGGCGGTGTCGGCCGCCACGACCCGCCACGCCAGGCCGCTGCGCTCGAGCTCGTGGGTGACGTCGTGCCAGGCGGCGCTGCCCACGCTGGTGACGAGCCCGATGCGGTAGGGGCAGGCCGGCACGACCAGCCGCTTCTGGGCGTCGAGCAGCCCCTCGGCCACCAGTCGGCGCAGCAGTTGGTCACGGTCGGCCGCCAGCCGGCCGAGGGTGTACGTCGGGTCGAGGCCGGCCATCTTGAGCGTGAGCCGACCGGACGCGGCGTGGAAATCGACCTCCACGAAGATGCGCACCTGCATCCCGTCACCCAGGCGCAGGCGGTGCCGGCGCAGCAGCGGGGCGAGTCGCGCGGCGGTGCCGCCGAACAGCACGACGCCCAGCGACGCCGCCCCGGCCTCGCCCCGCTCGCACAACCGGAACCACGTGTGCCCGTTGCGATCGGCCCGGAGGCCCTCGATCTCGCCGCGCACCCACACGCCGTCGCGAAACGATCGGCGCAGTGCCTGATCGATGGCGGCGGCGAGCTCAGCCACCCGGTAAGTGGGCTCGGCCGCGTCGTCGGGCAGCTGGAGGTCGAGCGACGGCTGGGACATGGCGCCTCCTTCCTACCCGACCTCACGGGTCTCGAGGGCGACGACCCCGCCCTCGAGACCCGCCGGTGGATCGGGGCCCAGCCCGCGGGTGCGGCGGAGCTCGTCGATGCGGTCGAGCGGCCGTTCGAGCTGGCGCCGGCGCACCCCGTTGAGCTCGCCGTACAGCTTCTGCGTACTGTCCAACCGGTCACCCAGCTTGTCGAGGTACCCGGTGAACCGCTGCCACTGTTCGGCGAAGGTGCCCAGCACGGCGAGAATCTCGTCGCTGGTGTGCTCGGTGACGAAGCTCTCGTAGGCCTGGCGGATGACGGCCAGCAGGGCGAACAACGTGAGGGGCGAGCACAGCACCACCTCGGCGCCGAGGGCCTCGTCGACCAGGCCCGGGTCGTGCTCGTGGACGAACTGGAAGATGGCCTCGTTGGGAATGAACAGGAGCACCGGCCGCAACGCCCGCCGCTCGGCGCTGGCGTAGTGGCGCGACGCCAGGTCGCGCACCTTGCTGCGCACGTCCCGGAGGAAGGCGCGACGGTGCTGGTCGCGCTCGGGGTCGGTGGCGGCCTGAAGATGGCGGACGTAGGCGTCGAGGGGGAACTTGACGTCGAGGTAGAGCACGTGGCCCTTGGGCAGCAGGAACGTGACGTCGGGGATGGCCCGCCCGCCTTCCACCGCCTTCTGCTTGCGGTAGTTCACGTGCTCGCGCAGGCCGGCCAGGCGCAGCACGTCGTCGGCCATGCGCTCGCCCCACTGGCCCCGCGCCTTGGGGTTGGCGAGCACGTCGCGCAGCGTGGCCGTGGTGTCGTGCAGCTCGCGGGTGCGCTGGGCGTGCTCAGCCAGCTGGGCGGCGACGCTGCCGAACCCGGTGGCCGACGACGTCCGCAGGCCCTCGACGAGCTCGCCCACCCGCACCAGCTCACCCCGCAGGTCGCACCCAACCTGGTCGAGCCGGGCCTCGATCACCTCCTTCTTGCCGGCGAGCTCGGCGGCGGCGCGGGCGGTGGTGGCCCCGAGACGCTCGTCGGCCAGGCGCAGCGCGTGGTCGACGGCGGTGCGCACGGCGGCGTCACGCTCGCCGACGGCCCGTGCGTGGAGCTCGGCCAGCGCCTCGCCCGTTGCGGCGCGCTGGTGGCCCCGGGCGACGACCAGCGCGACGATCACGCCGACGGCGACCCCGATGGCGAGGGCGGCGATGACGTCCATGCGCCCATCTTGACGAAGGGGTGTCACAGAGTTGGGGACCCGTCGCCCGGCACTGTGCGGGCCACGTCTCGGCGCGATCGCCGCCACATATGGCGGAAATCGCGCCGAGAGCCGAGAGCCGAGCGCCGAGCGCCGAGCGCCGAGCGCCGAGAGCCGAGCGCCGGGAGCCGACAGCCGAGCGCCGAGCGCCGGCGCGTGCGGGTGGGCGGCGGCGAGCCGCGATCAGGCGGCCGGTTCGCCGAGCAGCGTCGTGTAGAGGTCGGCGTAGCGGCCGCCGGCGGCGAGCCGCTGGTGATGCGTGCCCCGCTCCACGACGCGGCCGTCCTCGACCACGACGATGAGGTCGGCGTCGCGCACCGTTGACAGCCGGTGAGCGATGACGATGGAGGTACGGCCGGCCAGGGCGTGCTCGAGGGCGTCTTGCACCAGCTGCTCGTTCTCGCTGTCGAGGTGGCTGGTGGCCTCGTCGAGGATGACGACGGCGGGGTCCTTCAGCAGCACCCGAGCGATGGCCAGCCGCTGCTTCTCGCCGCCCGACAGCCGGTAGCCCCGCTCGCCCACCACGGTGTCGTAACCCTCGGGCAGGGCGGCGATGACGTCGTGGATGCGCGCCGCCCGGCACGCCACCTCGAGCTCGGCGGCGGTGGCGTCGGGCCGGGCGTAGCGCAGGTTGGCGCCCACCGACTCGTGGAACAAATGCGGGTCCTGGCTCACCACACCGATGGCGGCGCGCAGGCTGGCACCGGTGAGGTCGCGCACGTCGTGCCCGTCGACGCGTAGGGCCCCCTGGGTGACGTCGTACAGCCGGGGGATCAGCGACGCCAGCGTCGTCTTGCCCGCTCCCGACGGCCCCACCAGCGCCACCATCTGGCCGGGGTCGATGGTGAGGGAGATGTCGTGCAGCACCTCCACGCCAGCCGTGCTCGGTAGCTCGTTGGTGAGGCCGGGCTGCTCGAGCGATGGCACCGACACGTCTGCGGCGGCCGGGTAGCGGAACGACACGTGGTCGAACTCGACCCGTCCCGTGGCGTCCACCAGGTCGATCGCACCCGGCCGATCGGCGATGGCGACCGGCGCGTCGAGCACCTCGAACACACGCTCGAAGCTGACGAGGGCGGTCATGATGTCGACCCGGGCGTTGGTGAGCTGGGTGAGCGGTCCGTACAGCTGGGTGACGAAGGTGGCCAGGGCCACGAGGGTGCCAGCGCTGATGGCCGAGTCGATCACGAGCTTGCCGCCGATGCCGTACACGGCGACGGTGCCAATGGCGCCCACCAGCCCGAGGGCGGCGAAGAACGTGCGCCCGTACACCGCCTGGCGCACCCCTGTGTCGCGCACCCGTCCCGCCTTGTCCCCGAAGCGCGCCGTCTCGTCGGGGTAGCGGCCGAACAGCTTCACCAGCAGCGCCCCCGACACATTGAAGCGCTCGGTCATCTGGGTGTTCATGGCGGCGTTGAGGTCCATGCGCTCGCGGCTGATGGCCTGGAGCTTGCGTCCCACCCGCTTGGCGGGGACGGCGAAGAGGGGCAGTACGGCCAGCGCCAGCAGGGTGAGGCGCCACTCGAGCACCACCATGGCGGTGAGCGTCGTGACGAGTGTGACGCTGTTGGACACGACGCTGCCGAGGGTCCCGGTGAGCGCGCTCTGGGCGCCGATGACGTCGTTGTTGAGCCGGCTGATGAGCGCACCGGTCTGGGTGCGGGTGAAGAAGGCCACGGGCATCTGCTGGACCTTGTCGAACAGCGCCAGGCGCAGCTCGTAGATCAGCCCCTCACCCACTCGCGAGGAGCACCAGCTCTGCAGGAGCGACAGCCCGGCGCCGGCGAGGGCGGCGCAGGCGGCGACGGCGGCGAGCACGGCCAACAGGCGCTGGTCCCGCTGGGGGATGGCGTGGTCGAGGATGGCCCGGAACACGAGTGGCGGCACGAGGGCGAGCAGGGCCGCGACCACGATGGCCGTGAGGAACAGGGCGATCGTGCGCCGGTAGGGCCGGGCGAAGGTCCAGGCGCGGCGCAGCACGTGCCGGTCGACCGACCGGCCCCGCACCGCCGAGGTGTCCCTCGGCCACATCCCGTGCATCCCGTACGCCATCAGTGGGGCCAGGGTAAGCCGCGGCCGAGGAAATCAGCCGAGGCCGGCAAGCCGGGGCCAAGGTCCGGGGGTCTGGGCGCACCAGGAACACCGGGCCCACCAAGAGCGCAAGACCTGCTCCTGGCGCGCCGAGACGCGTTGGCCGGCCGGGCTGGTGCCCGCCGTTGGCCCGGCCGGGCGGGTGCCGCCGTGGCCCGGCCGGGCTGGTGCCCGCCGTGGCCCGGCCGCCACCTGCCGCCCGGAAACCGGGTGGGGGGTCGACGGCGTCGGATCCCTGTGGCCTCCTACGCTCCCGGCATGACCTGCCGGCGCCTCGTGCGGCGCGCTGCGCCCGTCGTGGCCGCCCTCGCCCTGGCCCTGCCGGCGGCCTGCGGCGCCACCGACGACGCCCTCGTGCGCTCGACCCGACCGGTCCCGGCAACGGCGGAGGCCACCCCGAGCACCGACGACGTCACGACCACCGGCGACGCCACGGCTCACGACGACACCACCACCGCCGATCCCACGGGCGACGCCACCCCCGCCGACGACGGGGACGCGAGCGCCTCGACGCGCCCACCCACCGACGGCACCGACCCCACCCGGGCCGGCACCATCACCTGGGACGCCTGCGAGGATGAGCCCAAGCTCGAGTGCGGCCGCCTCGACGTGCCCCTCGACTACGCCGATCCCACCGGCCCGACCATCACGCTGCAACTGCAGCGCTCGCGCGCCGCCAAGCCGGGCCAGCGCATCGGCAGCCTGCTCGTCAACCCCGGCGGCCCCGGCGTGTCCACCCTGGACGACAACTACACGTTCCTCTTCACCCTGCTATTCGACCAGGACATCGTCGACCGCTTCGACATCGTGGGCTGGGACCCCCGCGGCGTGGGACATAGTGACCACGTCGACTGCGTCGACGATCTCGACCCGTACCTCGGCGCCATCGACCCCACCCCCGACACCCCCGACGAACGCGCCGCCGCCGACGCCGCCACCGCCGACCTCGTACGCCGCTGCCAGGCGGCCAACGCCGACCTGCTCCCCCACATCTCCACCCAGGACTCCGCCCGCGACATGGAGGCCATCCGTCAAGCCCTGGGCGAAGACCAGATCAGCTACTTCGGCTTCTCCTACGGCAGCACGCTCGGCGCCACGTACGCCACCATGTTCCCGCACTCGGTGCGGACCATGGTGATCGACGGTGCCCGCAACCCGTCGTCGGACGCGGTCGAGGTCGCGCGTGAGCAGAAGATCGG
>JBIOZN010000383.1:0-3840 GCA_044871175.1 Acidimicrobiales bacterium
CGCCTGGTGGTGCGGGTCGCCTGCCTGCTCGCCGTCCTGACGGCCGCCACGGCGGTGGCGGCGCGCATCGACGACCCGACGCTGGCCGCGCACCAGATCGCGGCCCAGTTCCTGAGCTTCCTCGCCCTCGTGCTCGACGCCCTCGCCATCCCGGCCCAGGCGCTGGTGGCCGACGGGCTGGGCGCCGGGCGCCCCGACCAGGCCGTCGCCACCGGGCGGCGCGTCGTCCGCCTGTCGCTGCTGGCCGGCACCGCGCTCGCCCTTGCCGTGCTCGTGCTGGCGCCGCTGTTGCCGCACCTGTTCACCGGTGACGCCGCCGTCGTGGCGCGCGCCACCGCCGCGCTGGTGATACTCGCCGTCGCCCTCGTCCCCGCCGGCCCGGCCATGGGCCTCGACGGCGTGCTCATCGGCGCCGGTGACGAGCGCTTCCTCGCCCGGGCCATGGTGCTGAGCGCCGTCGCCTACGCCCCGTTCGCTGCGCTGACGCTGGCCGTGCCTGCCCTCGGCATTGCCGGTGTGTGGATGGGGCTGGCGGGGTGGATGGCGGCGCGCGCCGCCCTCAACCACCGTCGCTTCGCTCGCGGTACGTGGGTGATGGCTCGCTCGCTGCTCAGGCGCGGAACAGCCAGGGCTCGGTGAGGTCGTACCAGCGGTCGACCTGCACCAGCTCCTGCCATTCGCCGAACCCGGCCTGGGCGTCGTCGGGCATCTCCTGGGCCTCGCCGCGGCGGGCCTCGCTCTCGGACGTGAAGTAGGCGAACTCGGTGAACTCGCCGTCGCCGTAGCGGGCCCGCGTGGATCCGAGGAGGTCGGGCCGGGTGGTCCGCAGCGTCTCGGTCGCCTCCTCCTCGAGTTGGCGGAGGCGAGCGAGGTCGCGAATCCGTCCCTGCATCACCTGCACGAAGCCGGCGTCGTCGGACCCGCCGGCCAGGTACATGTCGACCTCACTGGAGTCATGGAAGGTGACGGGGCCGGCGAACATCTTCTCGGTCTCGGTCCACCACTGGCCCTGCTCGGGTCGGTTGCTGTTGCGGGCCGCGGCCTCGGCCGACTCGAATCGGGCGATGCCGACACCCTCGCCGTCAGCGGTGACCCCGAACGTCGAACCGAGGTAGCCGGCGGCACCGGGCCGGAGCTCGCCGGCCCAGCGATCGAGCTGGCGGCGCAGCCCGGCGTGATCGCCGACGCGCCCTTGAATCACCTGAACAAACATGCGACCCCCCTCGCCGTCAGATGACCTTGCACTGACAACCATAACGGCGGCCGCCGACATCCGGCGACGACATGGGCGGCGGCCGCGGCGCCGGGTGGGGCGCACTGGGGTGGCACCTCGCCGTCGTGGCGCCCTCGAGGTGCAGATCCCTGCCCTAGGCAGCCGGATGCACCGTAGAGGTGCAAATCCCTGACTGAAGCGGGCCGCGTGGGGGTGGCCGCGGCGCCGGGTGCGGCGCCCGCCCGCCGCTGACCGGACCGTAGCCTCAGGCGATGGCCACCCTCACGTGACGAACTACCAGTATTCGCCCAGGCGGCAGTGGAGCGTTGCGCCGACAGTGGCGTGACGATCAGGCGTCGACCGGGTGGCCGATGACGTGCACTACGGGCACGCCCAGGTTGCGCTCGATGCGTCGGGGCGCGTCGAGCCGCAGCCACTTGGAGATCCCCTGGGGCAGGGTGGACACGATGACCGCCTCGTAGGCGCGCTTTCCCTCCCGCTGCAGCACCGCAGCGACGGCCTCGAGCGGGCTGGTGTCGCCGACCTCGCCGGTGACCGTGAGGCCCTCGGCGCGGAAGCGGGCCAGCGCCTCTTGGAGCCGGCGCACGGCCTCGGCGTGCACCTTGCCCTCGGTGTAGGTGAAGCCCGAGCCGCCGTGGTACTCGGGCACGACGAGATGGAACGAAGCGTCACCGCCGGTGGCGCGCTGGCGCATGGCCTCGAGCAACTCGGGGCTCCCGAGTGTCTGGTGGCCCACGACGAGGTAACGGCTCATTGCGCCTCCTCATCCCCCGATGCATCCCCCCGGTGAGGGCCGATGCTACGCCCAACCCCGGCGGCCGGCCGCGGTCGTTCAGTCGTAGAGCGCCTCGTGCCACCAGCGGCCGTCCTCGACGACGAGCAAGAGGGCGCGGCATTCGTCGGTGACGACCTGGAAGCGGGCCCGGCGCCGGCGGGCGGCGGCGTCCCACCACCGCTCGTCGAACAGCCACGGCCCCGCCCAGGCAGTGATCGCCGCCCACCGACTGCCGTCGAGCGACACGCGGGCCGGCGCTGCGCTGACGACGCCTCGCCCGCTCACTGTCACGGGAGCACCGGCGGCGTCGACCACGGTGGCGGGGACGGGCGTGCGGGCCACGACGGCTGGGGCGGGGGCGGGCAAACGGCCCGGCCACGGCCCGCCGGCGGCCGGGGCACGGACCCGTTCGGCCCGGGTGGCGGGATCGGTGACGTCGGCCGGCACCAGGGTGATCGGGTCGGGGCCGCGCCCGCCCTGCCACTCGGGCACCCGCACCGCGTCGGGCCCACACAGCGCCGCCACCCGGGCCACGCCCCGGGCGGCCCGCTCGTCGGCTTGGGTCTGGCCCCCCCAGAAGCCGAGCTGACGGCCCCGGTGGGGGACGACCTGGTCGGGCTGCAGGCGCAGCAGGGCGATGCCCGCGGTCGGCGCGCCCGGTGAGCGCAACCACCCGTCGAGCTGCCAGCGCGCCCGCTCGGCGATGGCGGCCGGGGTGAGGACGCCCTCGGCCCGCCACGTCCGCTCGTGGCGCTCGCCGTGCTCGGACTCGGCCACGACCACCACGCGTGTACAGGCCAGGCCGCGGGAGGTGAGCTGGGCGTGGAGGCGGCCGGCGAGGTGCGCGGCGACGAAAGCGAGCTGCTCGACCCGCTCGGCGGGCGGCTCGAGCTCGTGGTCGACGGCCAGTTCGGGCGGGGGCTCGTGGGCGTCGGGCGGTTCGTCGTCGGCACCCGTGGCCAGGCGATGAGCCAGGGCGCCTTCGACGCCGAACCGGCCGATGAGGTCGGCGCGCGGCACGGCCGCGACCTGGCCGAGGGTGCGCAGGCCGAGGCGGGGCAGCACTTCGACGCACGGTCGTCCCGCCCCTGCGGGCACCGCCGCCAGCGGCTCGGCCAGCACCCCCACAGGGTGGGGGGCACAGAAGGCGGCGCTGCCCCCGGTGGGCACCACCACCGGGGCGCCGGCGCGCACGGCCTGCTCGGCCGCCAGGGCGGCGGCGAAGCGCCCGTCGGCCACCCCCACCCCCGGCGGCCCGGCCACACCCACCCGCTCGCCCAGGGCGGCGGCCACCAGAGCGCCGGCGCGCTCGGCCACCCGGTGCTCGCCGCCGTGGTACCGGGTGGGGCCGCGGGCGAGGAAGGCGGCGCGACCGGGCCGGGTGAGCTCGACCCGGGGCGTGAGGGCGTCGAGCGCCTGGAGCACCGGTTCGTAGGCGCGGGCGTCCCGGTCGGGGTCGGCGGCCAGCAGCTCGAGCTCGGGGCACACCCGCTGGGCCTCCCGGCGCCGCTGGCCCACCGCCACGCCCTCGGCCCGGGCGGCGGGCGAGGTGGCCACCACCCGGTTGGCGTACAGCACGGCGGCCGGAGCGTCGGGGGGCGCACCGGCGGCCACCACCGGCCAGTCGGGGCAGGTGACGACGACGACCCGGGGTGCCATTCACGGTCCTAGCTGGCCAGCGCGGCCGCCTCGCCGGCATCGGCCGCGGCGGGCCGCGCGGCCGGCCGAGCGGGGGCGCCGGCGGCGGCCGACCGAGCGGGGGCGCCGGCGGCGGCCGGCCGAGCGGGGGCGCCGGCGGCGGCCGACCGAGCGGGGGCGCCGGCGGCGGCCG